>JAHIPL010000114.1 GCA_018894615.1 Acidobacteriota bacterium
AGAATGACCGTTTTCAGCCCTGCCCTCGCACCGTAGGCGGCCGTCGAGGCGGCCATGTTGCCGGTGGACACCGTGCCGATGGCCGAGATCCCCAGTTCGAGAGCCTTCTGCACGGCCACCGCAGTCCCTCTGTCCTTGAAGCTTCCCGTCGGCTCGGCGCTTTCCATTTTGGCGTATAGGGGAGGCAGGCCGTATTTATCGGCGATGGCCGGCAGGGAGACAAGAGGTGTATCTCCCGTGCCCGGGTCCGCCCATAGCCGTGCGTTTTCGATCGGTAGAAAATCGTGAAACCGTTCCAGAAAAAGGCCTTTCTTCCATTGAAAGATGGGGTTGTTCGATCTGAATTCAAGAAGAAGCGGCTCGCCGCACCTGTTACAGAACGTGTGAAACACATCGGCGGGTGTTTCATGCCTGCAGCCTGAACAGACGAAAGACTCAGAAAACCGGTCGACATCCATGATTCCATCTGTATATCATGGAATATGGCAAAACGGAAGGGATTGACGGTGAAGCGCTTTACCTGCTTCTGATCTTTCTTTATAATCGCCGCGGGGAGAAAATCAATGACTCAAAGGGATGAGGTATTGAAGCGGACCATTGAGCGGTGCCGGGAGAGAAACATCATCATTCCCACCTATGCCGAGATGGCCGATCAGGCGATGATCCCACAGGACATTCAGGAAGAACTGCAGTCCGTCGGTCTCTGGGACCTCCACCCACGAAATCTCTTCCGGATCACCTGGAAAAACGAACCGGTGGAGAGAGGCGGCGGATTCGGTGCCTACCGCATCGAGGGAATCGGCGACAAGCACGTGCCATGGATTCATAACATGCGAAACATGGACCTTGTAGCCGCCATCGACGACGAACACTGTCTGCGTCTCGTCAGGTTGTTCAATGAGCAGGCGGGGAGGGTATTTCTCCGGTCGCGGGGCCTGGGAGCGTCTCTTGTCGACAGCCTGTCCCTCCTGGGTATCTCCGGTATCGCCAATCTGCTGGGAGCCATCAAAACGGCGCACTATTTTGAAATGACGAACCGGGACCTGATATTCACCATCGCCACCGATTCCATGGAACTGTACGGATCCCGCCTGGCTGAACTGAGGAGGGAGAGGGGAGAGTACGGCGAGAAGCAGGCCGCCGTGGATTACGACTCCTGCCTCCTTAGGCAGACGACGGACCACATGCTGGAGCTCTCCTACTGGGATAAAAAACGGATGCACAATCTGAAGTATTTCACCTGGGTAGAACAGTTGGGAAAGGACCCGGACGAACTCGATCGGCAGTGGTCGGACGAGGATTACTGGAGGGAAAAATACGCCGTTCACGAGGAATGGGACAAAAAAATCAGGGAATTCAACGCCAGGACGGGGACGGTGGTCGGCGGAGAGGGTGGGATTCGAACCCACGATACAGGATAACCTGTATAGCGATTTTCGAGACCGCCGCCTTCAACCACTCGGCCACCTCTCCGCAAGAAAGGCTCAGCGGCGTCTTTGAAAAAAGACTTTCAGAATATTACCGCATTCCGAGGCCATAATTCCACTCCTAATTTCGATCTTATGATTCAGTTTTTCCATGGGAAGCCTAAAAACGGTTTCCGCGGCTCCGCTTTTTGGATCGGCGGCCCCATAGATGAGACGGCGGATGCGGGCCTGAACGGCGGCGCCGAGACACATGGCGCAGGGCTCGAGCGTCACATACAAATCACAGTCCGGAAGGCGATATTTTTTTAAAACGTCGGCAGCCTGACGAAGCGCTGTGATTTCCGCGTGGGCCGTCGGATCGCTGTCCAATATGGTCCGGTTGAATCCGCATCCGATCACCTCGCCGTCTTTGACCACAACGGCACCGACCGGGACTTCTCCTGCTTCCTCGGCCAGGCGGGCCTGTTCCAGGGCCAGCTTCATCCATCGTGTGTTTTCATCCATCGTTCGTCTCTTTTCCGAATCTCTTCGGCTTTTTCCATTCTCCCTTCAATTTTACCCGGAACCATGAAAAAATTCTATTCCACTTCGGTCTGGCGTATAATAGTACGATGCGTCATATACCGATCATTCTTTTAGGATACGGGAATGTCGGCCGGGCGTTTGTCAGGCTGGTCGAGGAAAAAAGAGATCGACTCAATCAGGATTACGGCCTGAATCTCGTCTGGACAACTATCTTCCGGCGAGAGGGCCGGTACGACTTTCCGCCAATCGGAGAGTCGGATCATCCCGTCATCGAAAAAGACGGATTAAAATTCGGTGAGCTAAAAACGGGCCGGGTTCTCAATGATCTGAAATCTCTTTTACGCGAAGCCCCCGGAGGTGTGATGGTGGATGGTTCGGTATCGGACCAAAAGACGGGTCAGCCGGGTTACGATTATTGGAAAAAGGCCTTTTCATGGGGATGGCACGTCGTTACGGCGAACAAGGGGCCGCTCGTGTATGATTATAAAGGGCTTCATAACTCCGCCCATCAGAACAGATGCGGACTGGGCATCAGCGGGGCCACGGCCGCCGCTCTGCCGACCGTTGATCTTGCCCTATACGCTCTGGCCGGGGCGGACATTCAATCCGTCGAGGGCATCCTCAACGGCACCAGCAACTATATCTTGACGCGTATGGGTGAAGGTGTGGATTATGCGGAGGCACTCTCTGAGGCCCAGGGAAAGGGCATCGCCGAGCCTGACCCGGCCATGGACGTGGAAGGATGGGACACCGCTTATAAAATTCTTCTGATCACCAATGCTTCGACGGAGCTGAAATATTCCTTGAATGATGTCTCTGTCAAAGGGATCACCTCCATTTCGCGGCAGGAGGTGGAGAAGGCCGCCCGGGAGGGCAAACGAATAAAGCTGCTTGGCCGATTTGAAAGAACGGATACCGGTGGAATTCTGGAAGTGGCACCCAGAGCCGTCGGTCCGGACCATCCTCTTTTTTGGGTCAACGGGACTGAGAAAGGCATCACATTCGAGACGGATACCATGGGCAGTATTTCAGCTGTCGGCGGTCGTTCCAGCCCGGTGGGAGCGGCGGCTGCTCTGCTGAAGGACCTCATCAACATTGTTCGGCAACACGATAATAAGTCGGATTGAAGGACCTTCTTCAGCAAGATATCACGTTTATGATGCGGTTGTATATTGTATGAAATTGTGTCGCTCGTGTTTGGTCTTCTGTAGCGATTTGCGTCCGATGGAACCGCTTTTCGTTGACCTCCCCGGATTTTTCTGTTAGTTTATGCTTCACAATTTTTGTTCGGATCGATCACGGAGAGGTGTCCGAGTGGCTTAAGGAGCACGCTTGGAAAGCGTGTGTGCGGGAATACCGTACCGTGGGTTCGAATCCCACCCTCTCCGCCATTCAAGTCAAGCCGCACCTGGCGGTTCGGACGAATGCCCGCTACCATACTTTTTCGGAATGCAGCTCCCAAGCTTCTTCCTCGATGTTTTCCAGAAGATAATAATAGCGGCCCTGATAAAAACAAAAGAGGATGCCGTTGGATATCCGGCCGGTATTAGGGAGGAATATTCTCTGCAATTCCCGACCTTGCTGGTCGGAGACGACGAATTCCACGGAATTTTTGCGGTATTTGTAGGTCCGAGCGATGAATTTCCCGTCGACTAAGTCAAAATAATCGAGCCCCGGTGTTTTGTCGGGAAAGTAGATCCGCTTTTCGAACATACTCCATGTCGCCTGCAGCTGGCGATTCTCTCGGAGAGGCTTGATGATGGCTTCTTTCAAGGCGGCTGTCATCTTGATCGGCTCAAGAGGCAAGTGGATCTCTTTTTGCTGGATGCCGTTCCGGTCATAGACCGTAACGATGGATTCCTTTCCCGAAGCAACAATGAATATTTGATCGTCGGCTACCCGGGACGAAAATACTTCCGAGACAAGATTGATATTTTTTTCGAGGCCCAAAGATTCCTTATGGGAGCCGATCTCCCTGATCAATTTAAAATCCTTGTCATATAAACGGATCGTTCGAGTGGTTTCCTTGGCAGAGAATTGCAAATCCCCTACCAGGTAATTCTCGCCGATCTGATAGATCCCTCCCTTAAACATTCCGACGGGTACTTTGACTTCGTCGATATATTCGCCGTCCAGAGAGAAGCGGGCCAGCTTATGGAGACCGGAAATATCCAGGTGATCTTCGAGGTCCCGGATTCGATACATGAAGCCGAACTCGCCGGGTCCTTGCCCCTCACGTCCGAAGGTTCTAACGAAAGTGACCTCATTAGAACCAATCGTATAAAGATGTGCAGTCGAAGAATTCTCGACAATATATATCCGTCCATCGGCCATAGTGAGGAAAAAGGGATTCATAACCTGGGGCATCTTGGCAACCAATTCCCCTGCCACCGGCTTTGCCAGGAACAAGAATCCCAATGCAATGAAGAACCACGAAAACCGGAACCTGGATTGTAGAGCTTTCATATCAACCTCCCTTATCTCTTATAATAAATATAATAAGGTCGATATTAATAATCAATAAATCTGTTCCCACACTTCAGCCGGGACAGGGAGTGTAAGCTTTTCTGTGTAAACCTCATTTTATCAAGTCAATAATCGCTCGCAATTTTCTACCACCGAAACTCAGGTATGTCCGATTTGTTAATGTAACTTGAATTCTCGGCTTTATGTAAACAATACGCGTTCTTTCCACATTCTGAACAAATCATTCTGTTTGATCAAAAAAGGTCTAAAGTAGTCCAGTGATGGGTACTTTGACATTCTCCCATATATACCTCGATTTGAAACAAATCAGCTTATCCTCTAAATATTAGCATTGATTGCTTCGTAAGCTCATTGAATTACAAGATGAGTTTTTTTAAATTTTCTTGACAGTGTAAAAACAGAATCTGGTGACTCAAGACCTGAGTTGTTTTTATTACCCATTCTGGAACCAATTCAAGTAGGGTCTATAGAACCAAACAAGGAAAATTAATTCAATGATAATCGCTGGAATAGCAATGTAATAATATGGCTTAAGTTGGAGTTTGATTGGCTTGAGGTCAAATTGCCTGATAACGAGCCAAAAGGCGAGACCCAAGGGAAATAAAACAAGAAATGATGAGATGATTATTAAAAGAGGATTTACACCGTGCGTAGATACCTGGTTTTTCCAAAAGAGAAAGTTAAGTATTTTCATATGAAAGGAAATAAGAGAATGAAGAAGCACGACTCCAATAAGTCCAAGTAGTATGGAATCAACTGCGAAACTGAGAAACAGAGAAATGAAGAAAGTAAAGATAAGGAACATCCCACTTATGGAAAAAGGATTAAATTTCCAAATCAAAATTAATGGTAAAATGAGTATGAATAAAATTATCAGTCTTGGGATGACTTTTAAAAATAGTATTTTTACTTTGGGCAAAGGCAAAGATAAAAGATACTCGAATGCATTGTCTTTTTTTTCGGAGAGGAATACTGTGAAGCCTGCATAAAAAGCGTATGCAAATGCAGTTATTATCAAAGTTGTTTCCATCGTATCACTAAGGCTCCACCCGAATTTGAATATAATATTATCCAAAATAAATGCGACTGGAATACCTAGGAGAATAAGGGCACATTCCATCAATCGCTTCAAAGCATCATTGATCTCTTTATTAAGCATATTCTCCTCCAATAAAAGCCGTGATTATCTCTGTTAAATCAAGATCAATAATCTCTCCTTCCATGTCATCATTATCATTTGTCTCATAGGGATAAACATAATAATCTGCATGATCTGAATAGTGTATTTCGGTTAGAATCGGAATATTTTTTGGCTGAGTGGATGAGGTTATTTTTTTTACTTTCGTTTTTAAGTCATCTATTTTTTCATCTACAGCAGTCTTCCCATCCTTGAGTAGGATGACCCGATCAATCATGTTCTCAATATCGTAAAAATTGAGATTAACCATGATAACCGTCAGTTTTTTTTCGGTCAGGAGATCTATCAACTTTTCAAGAAAGACCTTTCTTAGATAGGCATCAATCGAATGAATGACTTCATCAATAAGAAAAATATCCGGCTGAGCAGATAATATGAGACTCAAATGAAATATTGTCTTTTGACCGTTGGAGAGTTCTTTAATCCTCTGATTTTTTTTAATTTTTGTATGGCTGATGAGTGAATCATCAAATTTTTGTATTTTATAGACAGATTTATGAAAATCAATCGCTTGGGATACTTTTAGGTTTTGGTACAGACTAAGTGTGTCCGAAATAAATCCTATCTTAGATCTTGGATCTGGGGAGGTTATCTGGGGAAAACGGATCTCACCCGATAATGGATTTAAAACACGCGCCACGAGACGGAGAAGGGTGCTCTTTCCAACACCATTAATTCCAGTAATGAGACACACCTGTCCTTTAGGTATCTGAAGGTTAAATCCATCAAACACTTTGAGCCTGCCGTAGTTGAAGGATAAATTATTTATCTCAATCATCATTCCCCCCCTTTGAGTTTAAATTTCTCCTCATGTGTTTGTTTTATAACTTTTATGATGTCATCCAATGAATTGCCGAGTTGCACTGCCTTGGATAAATAGTCTTCCGTTAATTTTTCTATGGCTATCTGCCGTTTATTTAATATCCCTTTTGATGAAGTCTTCACATAATATCCGGAACCAGGACGAGAATATACATATCCCTCAACCTCCAGTTGGTAATAAACCTTCAGAGTTGTGTTAGGATTGATTTTTAGTTTCAGAGATAGATCTCTCAAGGACATTAATTTGTCGTCTTTTTTGAGCTTTCCTGAAAGGATGGCGAAACGAATGCTGCTTTTAATTTGCTCATAAACTGGAACAGCGGACTTAGGATTGATAATAATGTTAGGAAGAGGATTCATAGTATTAATCGCACTGTAATTATTGTACTACTAATATAGAGCAGTAGAGCAATTGTGTCAAGAAATAAATTTATAGTTCCATCTCAGTTTTTCTCCACAATGGAATCCGGTCATTCTGCTCCATCAAAAAAGTTCTAAAGTTGTCCAGTGAGGGGTGCTTTGACATTCTCCCATATATACTTCGATTTTAAATAATTCATTAAATCCGCTAAATAATAGTACTGAATACTTCGTAAGCTCATTGAACGAAAAGCAAGAGGACTATGGGATGAAGAGAACAGTTGTTTTAGCGAAACCTTTGCAGAATCCCCCGCAGCTTGCCGCGCGGGATGAATGCATGCCTCTCCGAGGGGGTTGGTAAGGGGGACCGGAAAGTCCCCCTTAACCGCATAGGCCCTTGCGAAGAAATGTGATATAAAAAATGTGTGACGATAAAACGAACGAGTCATTCGGTCTATGACACGAGCTATCATCTTGTGTGGTGTCCGAAGTACTTGAAGAAAATATTTCAGAGGGAGGAGGTGAGGGAACGAGCGAAACAACTGATTGCGGAGATCAGCGAAGAGTACCGATTCGAAATCATAAAACTTGAAATAGCAGAAGAACATCTTCATATCATGCTGTCGTTTCCGCCATCGCGCTCGATAGGGGAAGTGGTGAGAATCATCAAAAGCAACAGTGCGAGAGTGTTGTTTCGCGAGTTCCCGGGGCTGAAGAAAAAACCGTGGTCAGGGGATATGTGGGAAGATGGATATTTTGCGCGAACAGTTGGAGACCGAATGACGAGTGAAGTTATCCAGAAATACATCATTTCACACAGGAAACTAGAGCAAGGACCTGCGCAGCTTGATCTTAAGCTGCGCTGAGGATGCCCCGCGGCTTGCCGCGGGGAGCTTCACTTGGAATCGGAGCGCTTTTCGCCTGGAAGGCGAACAGAACTCTCCTCCGGTTTGGATGGTTCTGAAAGGATTTTTTTGAGTGCGAAAATTTATGGTTTTCATCTTTATTATAACATTTGGATCAGCAGTTCACTCTGCAGCTCAGGAATGCGGTCCGGGTTGTCCGATTTGTTCCGGATCGGGCAGCAGCACTGGAGCCATACTCCCTTCTGGAACTTTGGTTTTTTCAGCTATGTCTATCCCCACTGGTGAAGATGAAACCGCAGTTTTTAATCTTCGGGCCGGAGTGACCGCCTGGTTGGATGTTGGTCTTGGTTATACTCTCAAATCTGATAGACTCATTTGGAGTGTTCGGTGGCAACCCCTGGTTGAGGATGAATCATCATGGAGACCCGGTGTCATTCTAGGAACGGGCAGTGTTCAAACTGGAAAAAGCGATCAATCGGTCTTTGTGCAGCTGACCAAAGCTTTTGAATTCAGTGAAAAAATCTCGGCTCGATTTTCAATTGGTGCAGCCAGCTTGTTACCTAAAATGAATAGGGGATATTTTTTGACTAATATTACGATGACTATTGATGAAAGTTGGAGTCCTTTCTTAAGTTTTGACGGCCTTAATTTCCACTTGGGCCTTTCCTGGATACCAACCGATTGGCTGTTCATCGCATGTCTGATGGTAGAGACGAAATTTCCAGCCATTTTGGTTGGATATCGCTTCTATCTCCAATAATATAGATCCTCAATCAGCACCGCCCAGGTCGGATCCAAAACAAGGCTTACCCTCAACTTTGGAGACGGGTATTTTCGAAAATAAAAATACGACAGGATCTCGGGGGAGTAAAGTCTTGATTTTTCCTTCTCAAATCTGAGATGATGCGGACACAAAAAATGCATTAAGGACAGCGGCATGATTCTGCATTCGGTCGACTGGGTCTTCATCATCGGTTTCTTTATTCTTTCCCTCGCCATCGGTCTGGCGGTCTCGCGGCGAGCGGGAAAAAACGCATCGGAGTTTTTTCTGAGCGGCCGGAATATGCCCTGGTGGCTTCTTGGTGTCTCCATGGTGGCCACCACCTTCTCCAGCGATACACCCAACCTCGTCACCGACATCGTTCGCCAGAACGGCGTCTCAGGCAACTGGGTCTGGTGGGCCTTTCTCCTGACCGGCATGCTGACCGTCTTTGTCTATGCCAAGCTCTGGCGACGATCCAAAGTCATGACCGATCTCGGATTCTATGAACTCCGCTACAGCGGGAAAGCGGCCGCCTTCCTGCGCGGATTCCGTGCCCTTTACCTCGGGGTGTTCTTCAATGTCCTGATCATGGCCGCGGTCTCTCTGGCCATGATCAAAATCGGGGGGGTCATGCTCAAGCTGACGCCTGTTGAAACCCTCCTCATCGCTTCCACCATCACCGTGGCTTACAGCGCCCTGGGCGGGCTGCGCGGTGTTCTCATCACGGATTTTTTCCAGTTCGGCATTGCAATGGCGGGAGCCGTCGCAGCCGCCATCGTTGCCGTCCGCCTTCCACAGGTGGGCGGACTAAAGGCCCTGCTTACGAGCGATGCCCTCGCCACCAAGCTGAATCTGCTTCCCGATTTCTCGGACACCGGCGCCCTTCTCACCCTGTTTATACTACCCCTGGCCGTCCAGTGGTGGAGTGTCTGGTATCCGGGGGCGGAGCCGGGCGGCGGGGGATACATCGCCCAGCGAATGCTCTCCGCCAAATCGGAAAAACACGCCACGGGAGCCACGCTCCTTTTCAACGCCACGCATTATGCGCTGCGGCCCTGGCCTTGGATCGTCGTCGCTCTCTGCTCCCTCCTCGTCTTTCCCGATCTAGAAAGCCTTCGGGCCGCTTTTCCCCACATCGATCCGGGCGTCATCCGGCATGATCTTGCTTATCCGGCCATGCTGACCTTTCTTCCCAGAGGACTTCTCGGCCTTGTCGTAGCCTCGCTTATGGCCGCCTTCATGTCCACCATCTCCACCCATCTCAACTGGGGTTCCTCCTATGTGGTCAACGATTTTTATAAGCGCTTCATCAATCCCGGAGCGGATGAGCGCAGCCAGGTGCTGGTGGGCCGCATTTCGACCGTGGTCCTGATGGTTTTGGCCGGACTCCTGGCCCTCCTTCTCAGCAATGCCCTCCAGGCCTTTAACATCCTTCTCCAGATCGGCGCCGGAACAGGACTTCTCTTCATTCTCCGCTGGTTCTGGTGGCGGATCAATCCCGTCAGTGAAATTACGGCCATGGGGGTTTCCTTCGTGATCGCCATCTACTTCCAGTTCATCCATCCCCTGACCGGGCTTCCGGCCATCGCCACTCCGGTCCAGCTTGTGACGGGAGTCAGCCTGACGACCATCTCCTGGATCCTGGTCACACTGCTGACAAAACCCTCCGATAAGCACACCCTGCGGTCCTTTTACAGCCTGGTTCGTCCGGGAGGCCCCGGATGGAAAAAGGTTCTGGAAGAAGCGGAAAAAGACGGAGAACCTGTGGATGCCGATGGAGAGGGCTGGGATGTCCCGGCTGGCATTGTCTGCATGGCCCTCGGTTGTCTGGCCGTTTACAGCGCTCTCTTCGCCACCGGGAACTTCATCTACGGAAAGATCCTTTTAGGAGCCGTTCTTGCCTCCGTGGCTCTCATCTCCACTTATCTCCTGACCAAGGCCTGGAAAAAGCTCAGGCTATTGAATTGACCTGACATTTTCACCTGCCACGCCTCGTATGTCGGCCCGTGAATGCAGGGCTATTCATCCTCCAAAACGAGGGTCACAAACTCCAGGGGATCAAGAGTGACGGGACCGGAATGGGCGTCGCCTTTCTCTCCAAACAGGCTGCTTTTGAAAATTTTCAGAGGGCGGCCGTCTTTTCCTTTGATGAGGACGCTTTCCTTCTTTTCGCTCGGATTGTAGAGACGCAAAATCCATCCGCCTCTATCCGCAGCCGGTATGATGGATGTGACCCGAATGTCGGGAGATGAAAGGGAAAAAAGGGATTTACCCGGTAATCCCGGTGTTTCAGCCGATGAAATCAGAAGCGGCCGGCTCTGCTCGCGCCCGAAAAGGTCCGCATCGTGTCCGGAAAATCCGCCTTCGTGTGCCTGCAGGGCGAACTGAAAGGTCACGGAGCCCTCCTGGCTGGCTTTGTAGTTGGTTTCCCAGTAGTTGTTCATGAGGTAGGCGAAGAGCGTGTTCCCCTCTCTGACTTTTTCCAGCCAGCCGACAGAAATAGGATCGGCGGTTAAAGCTCCCACTTCAAACAGAGGGGCGTCCACAGTGGCCAGAGTGATGCCCCTTTCCGTGTTGGAGATGTCGATCCAACGCTGAACGGAGAAAAAATTCTTGTTGGCGCCGGGGAGCTGCTCCTCTTCAGGTGTGAAGCGGCCCCAGGCCAGATCCATGCGGATTTTCCCGTCGGGCACATCAAAGGGCCAGGCGATATGCACGGCTTCCGGGTCATAGATGTCCTTTTTATCGACCGTGATGAAGATATCCAGGCGGGACAGTCCGGCCGTCAGACGGTATTCTTTCCTGAGCGACCGGCAGCCGGGCGCCTCTGATTCGACGATGAATGAGACGACAAGAGGGCCGTTTTCGCCGATGGAGATCCGGGCCGGCCCGCTTCGGAGAGGGGATTTCGGATCCCGTCCCTCCACATAGAGATATTCCGTCATGTCGAAACCGGCGGCTCCGTTCACCCAATTACGGGGACTGTCGGTGCTGAATAATTCTTTGATATGTCCGTTCTCATTCAGGGACAGTTGAAGAAACTCGTTGCTCATCGACCTCGATTCCATCCGGCATGGGACCGGTCCTCCGCTTCCCGGTTCGGAGAATTCGCCATCAAAAAAGAGCCGGCGAAAGCCAAAAGACGGGACGTCCCGGACGAGGACGGCCAGTTCGCCTCCCCTGAGCCGCTGGGAGGGGAGACGACGGCCCGTGTCATCCCGGACACCATCACCCGCAAGATGGATGGAAGAGGGGATGAGCACAAGATCGGTCCGGGGACCGCTTTCGGTGTTATGGACATCCAGTGAATCCAGGCGATTTTTTTTCAGGCCGGTCCCGGGGAAGGCGTCCTCGAGGAGCTCGCGGGTCTCCCGGTCGGCGTCCAGGGCGAAGGCCTGTTTGATCCGCCACTGAGCCAGAGTGAATTCCGAATGAGGCTCACTGATGCTGTTCCATGAACCCCAGGTGTGTTCGTCGTAGAGGAGGATATTTTTCCAGGCTGTATTGATCCGTTCCCTGGGAAAGTTGGCCCGGCTGTAGAGGGCGTGAAGTGTCTGTGCCTGAACCAGGCGCTCGGCCGCCCGGCGGTTGAGGGAGGTCTCCCGGGCGGATGATCCGGCCCCGTCCTCCCAGTGTCCCGTGAAATCTCCTCTGTAAACAGGGAGGCTTTTCCCGTATGTTTTTTCAAAATCCCTGAACAGCTCGGAGGTCGTGGCGATCACGAGGCGCGGCGAGACATATTTGTCATTCCAATCCTCGACCACATCGGCCAGGTATTCATCCGTCGGCCCGTTGTCCGAACCGATGTTGTAACGGAAGGAGACGATGTCGTATGGGTATCCCGTTTTTTCCAGATCGGACAAGTAATCGAAGACGGCCTCGTCCTTCAACCGATTTTTCAGGCCTTCATAGTTGAGGCCGGTATGGAACCAGGAGTACCCCTTTCCGTGCACCCAGCAGAGAACCCGCTCACGTCCTGATGGGGATTCCCAGAAGAAGGGACGATCCGCCCACTCCTTGAGAATAGAGCCGATTCGGTGGCCTTGATTGGGTCCGATGGAGAGGTACCTGATGCCGCTTTGAGCCAGGGCCGGGACCAGTCCCCAGCTGTATCCGGGAATATCCGTGATCATGGCGGCCTCGATCTGAAGGCCGTGCTCTGTTTTTATCGCCCTGGCGAAACGAAGGAGTTCCAGCATTTCCTCCGGGCGGCAGAGCCCGGTCAGTTCGTTGGCGTAGAGGGCGTCGAGACCGATCTCACTCCGGCGGCAGGCTTCGATGAACCGGGTTTGATCCACTTCGGATGCCTGTTCAAGCCAGCTCACGACCGGCCAGAGAACCTCTGAATTCCACTTGAATCGGGAGCCATCGCTTTTGACCCGGCTGGCTTCAGCCAGGGCCACCGCCGATTCCAGATTGGCCCACTGCTTTTTTTCCACGTCGTGCTGAACGTCGGTGTATCCGATGTCCACATGGGAGTGATGAAGGATATAGACCTTTTTTTCGACAACGGGTCTGATACGGAGCGAGGCCGGATTAAGCCTTTGGCCATCGATGGTGATGTCAATCGTGATGTCCTTTTCTTTTTTGACAATGGGAACAGGGAGGCGGATCAGGTTGTTGCCGAAATGAAGTTCGACATTCGTTTCACGCCCGGCGGCCGAAAAAACAGCCAATGCGGGATCTCCCAGGTGGACGGCCTCGACACGAATGGATTGTTTCGGGCCTGCCTCTGTCCGAAGAATGGACGGCTCGTTCAGGATAGTGACCGTCTGGTCAAGCTTGTGTTTGAACACCATGAACCAGGCGCGGCTGTCGGCCGATTCGCCCCGGACACGAATCCGCAGTGGTTTATCGGCTTCCGTCCTGTTTTTCGGCCAACGAAGGGACATGAATCCCATGAAGTCATCATATCTGTCGATTTGAGTGACGTCATTAACGAGTTCACAACCGTGTTTTCCTAGGATGGTTATTTTTTGATTTGAGTGGTCCGTCGGATTGGAAAACGATAGGACGGGCTCGCCGTTGACGGAGAGTTCAAAGGTGTGACCATCGGGATTGACATCCAGACCGGCCATGAAGGCGAAAGTCACCCATTCTTCCATATAATCCGCCGGAACAGGAGCGGTTTCCCATTCGATGAATCGGGCTTGATCCTCGGATCTCACTAGGAGCGATTCGTCCGTTTCGGAGAGCGGGGAGTGGTAGCGAAAAGGCTCTCCCGCGATCGCCTCTGCGTACCCGTTGAGGAAGGACACTTGTCCGTAGGAGGAGGTCCAGTGGTCATTTGCCGAAGTGCCGGCCTCTTTGTTGTTTCTGCATCCGGTTGCGGACATTCCTCCTCCGGCGACAAGAAGAAAAATTAGAACATATATCCGGGGAGCTGTTCCCTTTTGTCTATCGGTTGTCTGTCTCATGCGGTTAGTTATATCCTTCGTCGAAAAAAATGTAAATCCATGCTTTATGGAGGTTTATTTCTTTGCCTCAAATTCATCCCTCAGAACACCGGAAACTGGAGCGTCTTGATCGTATGCATCTCCACCATGATTTTCAGCCGCCAGATCAGCTACATGCGCAATAAATCTCTCGGCTACGCCAAAGATCAGATTGTGGTCGTCCGTAATCAGCGCGACACGACGCTTCGCAATATCGAGCCCTTCAAACAGCTTCTTGAGAGCAATCCCCGCATTCTTGCCATCACAGGCTCCATGGTTCTTCCCCAAAGGATTGGGATGTACAACAACGTCACCTGGGAAGGCGCGGCCAATGACGAAAACATAGCCATCAACCACAACACCGTCGACTACGATTTTCTTGACACCTTCGAGATTCCTCTCCTCGCCGGACGGAATTTTTCTCCCGAGTTTGTATCGGATGCGCGGGGAGGGTCACGGGATCCTAAAAACGCCGGGGCGGTGATCCTGAACGAAACAGCCGTCAAACGGTTCGGCAGGGACGATCCCATCGGGAAAAAAGTGATCCAGAAATTCGGCGAGCTGCGCATCATCTACACGGTCATCGGAGTTGTCAAGGATTTTCATTTTTCAGACCTCAAAAAACCGATTCAGCCCCTGAAAAACTTTTTGGGGCCGCGGAGCACGAAGAACTACATCTCCCTTCGGATCAACTCGGAGCATGTGGATGAATCCCTGAAAGCGATCAAGTCCGCCTGGAATCAGTTCAACCCGAATTACCCGTTCGAGTATTTTTTCTACGATTCCGTCTTCGCGGAGCAGTACCGGAGCGAAGAGAGACTGCAGGCCCTTTTCGGCTATTTTAGTATTCTGGCGGTCTTCATCGGCTGTCTCGGTCTTCTTGGCCTGGCATCCTTCGCCGCCGAGCAGAAAACCAAGGAAATCGGGATTCGAAAGACCCTCGGGCATCGAGCGGCGGAATGGTGATTCTTCTCTCCCGGCAGTTCACTCGATGGGTGCTGGTGGCCAGCCTGATCGCCTGGCCGGTGGCCTACTTCGCCATGGACCGCTGGATTCGGGGATTCGCTTATCACATCGATCTGGTGAGCACGCTGCCCCTGTTTATCCTGGCCGCTTCCCGGATTGGGGAAAACAGCCTTGTTAAATAGATAAATCCTGTATTAAAATCTGGTTCCACCTGAGAAACAGGTATCTTCGAATCCCAAGGAGGAAGTGTGGAATGCTCAAAAAATATGTTGTTTCGATTTTTCTTTTAACCTTGTGTGTGTCCCTTTATGCGGCTTCTTTACCTGCGCCAAATGAAAAAGGAACCGACGGAGAGGAAATAAATAAACTCACCCTGATGCTGGAGACTCTCCAGCACCGGCTCGATCAGCTGGAAAAAGTGATCGATGATGTTCTCTGGTTCGACCGGGTGGGGGATGTGGCCTTTGTGGACAAAGTGAGGATCGTAGGGCCGCCGCGTTGGAGAGAAAAAAATCCGACGGCTCAGGGAGCGGGAAATCCGATTTATATTTATGCCTATATCTTCATCCCGAAAGAACTGGACCGTTCCAAAAAAGCGCCTTTGATCGTTCTGCCTCACGGCGGTGTTCATGCCAACTTTACGACCTCTCACACTCATATCATCAGAGAATTCATGGCTCAGGGATACGTGGTTGTCGCCCCCGAATACAGAGGAAGTACGGGATACGGGCAGAAAATGTATGAGCTCATCGACTATGGTGGGCGGGAGGTGGAGGATGTCGACGTCAGTCGGACATACATGATCGACAACTATGACTTCATCGACAAAAACAGAGTAGGGATTGTCGGATGGAGCCACGGAGGACTCATCGGATTGATGAATATCTTCAACCGTCCGGATGATTACAAGGTGTGTTTTGCAGGAGTTCCCGTCAGTGATCTCATCGCCCGGATGGGCTACAAAACCCAGAGCTACCGGGACCTGTTTTCCGCCGATTACCATATCGGAAAGACGGCCTATGAAGACGTGAATGAGTACAGGAGAAGATCTCCCGCATGGAACGCCCACAAGCTGCAAACTCCTCTTCTCATTCACACCAACACTAACGATGACGATGTCAATGTGCTTGAGGTGGAGCATCTCATCAAGTCCCTGAAAGCCGCGGGCAAAACCTTTGAATATGAAATATTTGAAAATATTCCGGGAGGACATTCCTTCGACCGGTTGGACACAAAAACGGGACGGACCATTCGTTTGAAGATTCACAAATTTCTGGCGAAATATCTCAATCCACCCCGACCTCTCCAGACCTTGGAGGAACTCTCCCAGGCGGGCTATTTTTAACGGGCCATCCATGTACACGAAACACAAATAGAAATACAGACAAATATGTCGGAACAGCGACAAATATGTCGAAAAGAAAGAAGGAGATCGATGACATCCTGTCCAATCCGATGGAGAGAGGGATCGTGGACGCCAGCGGCGATCCCTTTTACGGCCCGACGGGATGGTGAATATTTTTTGAAAATAGTCATCAATATAAAGAAAGGGCGGTTTTGGCCGTCTTTTTTTGCGTTGATCAGTCCGTGTCCTGTGAACTCGTTGAATGAAGCGAATCCCAGCTGTCCGTATTTTATTTCTTTGACGCTTCCTTGATGATCTCACTCATGCGTTTAAGGAATTCCTTCGAATCTTTCTCTTTGTCCAGGCCTTTGAAGTTGATTTTAAATACGCCGGACTCCTCATCCAATTCGGATTCCATGGTCCAGCCCTCGGGGAGCTCCTTTTTTACAACGTTAATGACATTCTCATAAATTTGAGGAGCGTTTTTTTCGTCGCCGAGAGAACACATGACCTGAGCCTCTCCTCCTTCACTGACGAAGACCGATATTTTATTTATGCCCTTTTCACTTGTAAAATGGAGCTCTTTTTCCGATTCTTTTCCTTCGCATTTTTCTATGATGGCGTGGAGTTTATGTTCATTCTTCGACACCCAGCCTTCCA
>JAHIPL010000115.1 GCA_018894615.1 Acidobacteriota bacterium
GATGGGGACCGGACAGGCGGCGCAAACGGTGTCGAATCCGTCGGCGACATAATAGGTCTTTACGTAGTGGGCCCCAAGTTCGGCGCAGATCCGGGTGGCCAGCCGGAAATACCGGGCATCGCGGACCATCTCCTTCCCCACCGCGGTCACGGCCAGGGTCGGGATACCGTACCGTGTGCCGCGGTCGACCATCCGGGTCATGTTGGTGATGGATTCCCGCTCGTGCTCACCGCCGACAAAGACCTGGACGGCCATGGCGCAGACATTAAGGCGTACGCTGTCCTCGATATCGACGGCGATGTCCTCGTTGGAGAGTTCCTTGAGGATGCTCGTTCCGCCGGTCACCCGGAGAACGATAGGGATGGTGGAGGACGGCGGAATGACGGCGCGCAGGATGCCCCGGGTCAGCATGAGGGTGTCCGCATAGGGAAGCAGGGGCACGATGTTGAGATCGATCCGTTCGAGTCCCGTCGTCGGGCCCTGGAAGTATCCGTGGTCGATGGCCAGCATGACCGTCCGGCCCGTTTTCGGATTAAAGATGCGGGAGAGCCGGTTTTTCATCCCCCAGTCCAGGGAACCGGACCCTTTCAGAAAAAACGCGCCCGTCTTTTGGGGAATATCGGTGGAATAATGTTTTGCCTCCTTGAGGCCGTCGAGGTCCGCCATGATCTCGTCTCCTTGTTTTGTCGAAGATTCAGTGAAGCGCTTCTATTATCGACAACACGGGAGAGGAGGTCAACCGGAAGCCATTTCTCCAGGGCTGTTATTGACAGGCCGGACTCATCCATCGCCCCCTGTTTTTTTGTCAGCTCTTTGAGACGCTTGGTCTGGTCCACTCTCATGCCTCCGTATTATTTCCTCCATCGATAGAAGGTCTGCTCTGATCTCTAGGATCCCTTCATTCCAAAGTCACACAAACATCGTATTCTTTTCCATCATCGCGCAGGGGGATTAAATGATCGGGGAGAGATTGGCCATCCATGACCACTTGGGACACAGCACGGTAGGAGCCGTTCGGATTTTTCACTTGAATGAGATACTTGGTGGGGCCAAAGTTGTATTCCACCTCATAGCCGATCCAATCTTTGGGAATGCAGGGTTTGATGGATAGTCTATCTCCCCGGCGGCGGAGGCCGAGGATGGATTCCAGTCCGAGCCGATACATCCAGCTGGCCGAGCCGGTAAACCACGTCCAACCGCCGCGGCCCGTGTGCGGGTGGACTCCGTACACATCCGCTGCGACGACGTATGGTTCTACCCGATAGCGATGGGCTTTTTCGGGCGTATTGGCATGATAGATCGGGTTGAGCACACGGAAGATTTCAAAGGCACGTCCCCCCTGGTCCAACTCCGCAAAAGCCCATGCTGCCCAAATCGCAGCGTGGGTGTACTGCCCGCCATTCTCGCGGACGCCAGGCGGATACCCTTGAATGTAACCGGTATCCCGCAGGGTGCGGTCAAAAGGCGGGGTGAGGAGCAAAATCACACTGTCGTCCAGACGGACAAGCTTTTCGTAAACCGACTGCATGGCTTTGGAAGCACGATCCGGATCGGATGCGCCTGAAAGCACCGCCCATGACTGGACCAGCGAGTCAATCTGACATTCCAAGCTTTGAAGCGAGCCTAGTGACGTACCGTCGTCATAGTAAGCACGGAGGTACCAGTTCCCATCCCAACCATGTTTTTCAATTGCCTGCCGCAGCGGCTCTAAACGAGAACGAAAGTCCTTGGCCTGTTCGTCGTCTCCCATGCGCTCACACATCTCAGCAAAATTTTCCAGGGTGGCGTGCAGGAACCAACCCAACCAGATACTTTCCCCCTGTCCTTTAGGGCCAACGCGGTTCATGCCGTCATTCCAATCGTGCGCGCCGATGAGAGGCAATCCATGACTTCCCTGTGTTGCTCCTTTAAGGATTGCCCGGCAGCAATGTTCGTACAGGCTCTCTTTCTGGTTGTTGATCGAGAACTTCCCGTAACGTTCCTCCTCATCGTCTGTTAACGGTTCAGCGCAGAGGAATGGGATGCGCTCGCCCAGGATAGACGCGTCACCGGTGGTCTGAACGTAGTGCGCAGTGACGTAAGGCAGCCAGAGCAGATTATCAGAACAGCGGGTGCGGATGCCTCGCCCCGCGGGCGGGTGCCACCAGTGCAGCACGTCGCCCTGCTCGAATTGGTGACTGGCGGCGCGCAGGATGTGTTCGTGTGTTAGATCGGGGCGCGTATGGACGAGGGCAGTCACATCCTGCAGTTGATCGCGGAAACCAAAAGCCCCGCTCGATTGATACAACGCCGTGCGACCCCAGATGCGGCAGGAAAGTGCCTGATAGAGCAGCCAGCGATTGAGCATGATGTCCATGCCTGTATCCGGCGTTTTGACCTGCACCTGCCCCAAAATATCATCCCAGAATTGGCCTACAGAATCCCAGGCCGCTTGAACATGCTCGATATTCTGGTAATGAGAGATGAGCCGGTCGGCATCTGCGCGATTGTCGCCCTCGCCCAACAGGAAGGTGACCTCCTTCGTTTCGCCAGGGCCAAGCCAGAGCAGCAACTGAGCTGCCGCGCATGGGTCGCTACCGGCGTGCAGGCTGGCAGCCAGACCTACACGTTCCAGCGCTGCGGGATGGCTGTAACTGCCATGCCGTCCCAGAAATTCCATGCGATCGGTCGTTATATGGTTCAGTTCGCGGGTAGCGGCCAGGAAAGCCACACCTTGACCAAAATCCAGGTTATAGGGATTGCGCGCCAGCAGTGCCCGGCGGTTTTTGGAAAATTCCGGCACCAGATAGGGCGCGGAGTCTTCGCGAGCTGTCCCAAGCACCCACTCGGCGTAATACGTCACACTGATGCGACGCATGTGGGCCGCTTTATTATGCAGGCGGAGTTGGACAATTTTGGTCGGCGCTTCGGGAACGACGAAGACGCGCACGCTCTGTTCCAACCCGTGGCTTGCATGCTGGAAAATGGAATATCCCGCCCCGTGACGGATCAGGTAGGGCGCAGCGGCGCGGGCAGGCAGCGGCGTGGGAGACCAGTATTGGCCGGTATCCTCGTCTCGCAGGTAGATGGCTTCGCCTGGTTGGTCACGGACCGGGTCATTGCGCCAGGGAGTCAGACGGTTCTCGCCACTGTTATGCGCCCAAGTGCATCCCAGGCCTGCCTCGGTGACGAGACAGCCGAACTCGGGTTGAGCGATGACGTTGCTCCAGGGTGCGGGTGTCCACTGGCCGGTTTCAAGGTAGATGATATATTCGCGTCCATCCGGGGAGAAGCCACCCAGCCCATTGTTGAAGAGCAGGTTCGGGGGGCGTTCGATGTGTTCGTCGGCTTCGGGAGCGATGTACGGCTGTCTTAACGGGACCATTTTCGGGAGGCGCACAGGTTGATAATCCAATTTTCCCAGTTGACGCGACAGAGGACCGTCATCTTCATCCAGAACAACGCGGGCGGCCGTCTCCAAAAGAATGCGCTCGGCTCCGGTCATCTGATCTTCGTTCAGGATGAAGACGCCGCCGCGATTGTTGAGCCGGTTTTCGCTGTTGGTTTGTGCCAACAGACGGTGTATCTGCCCACTGAAATCTTGCGCGTAGCTGGTCTCGCGGCAATTGAGAATGACCAGGTCAATCATCAGGCCACGCCTGCGCCAGTAAGTGTGCGCCTGGAGCAAATCGTTAAGCAGTGAAATGCCACTTTCACTCTTGAGCCGCGACAGCAGGATGGGGTAGTCACCAGATATGCCAAAAGGCCACAATCCGGGCTGGCTGAGTGTGTTGGCCGCAATCGTATCCGGCGCGGCGCGCATCGCGTTGGTGGGATAAAACAGCGCCGAAAGCAGTTTCTGGATGAGCTCCAGCGGCAGAGAGAGTTTGATTTGGGTGAGTTCCCGTTCTGCTTCCCGGCGCACTTCTCCCATGGCACGGTTAAGGCGCGACAAATTCCGGTACCGATTGACGAGTTCGAGAGCTTCTTTGCGTGAGCCGGCAGCCACGGTGACAGAGGCGATTTGCCCGGTGTCATAAGGTTTCAGGTCAATTTCGACCTGCAGGGCCATGATGGGATCAAGTGTTGCGCCCGTGCTATTGGACAAATTCCCTTCACGCAGGGCAGCGGGAGCCTGTGGGCTGCCGCCGCGCCCCAGGAATCGGGACCGGTCAGTTTCATAACTGATGGGAGCGATTTGAGCGTTCTCACCTGTCATAAAGTGCGCCAGATAGACAGGTTTTTCTCGCGAATCGCGCAGGCGGCGGCGGAACAGCAGAACGTGTTCATCCTCCACGTACTCGCTTTCGGTGAATAGGTTGTTGAAGGCTGGATGGCGCTGGTCTGTTGATTGGGTCGTGAGGATAACCTCGGCATAACTGGTGAGAACGAGACGACGCGAATGGTCACTATGGTTAATGAGAGTGACCTTGCGGATTTCCACATCATCGTCAGCGGCAATGCTGATGGACGTGAGCAGAGAAATATCACTGTCGCGACGCTCAAATTCGACCTTATGCGGGAAGAAATGGACATTCTGGCTCTCAGGTGGGACGCCCGTGGGCTGGAAAGCAGCAGACCACAGTCGACCATTGTCTTTATCCTGCACGTACAACCACATGCCATGGTCATCGAGGGTGGTGTCGGCGCGCCAACGCGTCAGGTCGATTTCGCGCCAGCGGCTGTATCCGCTCCCGGCGGCGGTGAGGAACAGACTGTAACTGCCATTGGTCAGACAGTGGATCTGTGGAGTAGGCGCATCCGGTGTGACATGCCAGGGCTCAAACGAGACAGGCACAGGGATGGGCTGGATCGAACCGATTTTCTGCAAATGCGGATGTTCAATCGGTGCGCGACCGGAAGTCTGCTCTTGCAAAAGCAGTTCAACGCTTTTAATACGCGGGTCTGCATGGAAGCGGCGCGGCATGGGATTGTCCTTCAATTGGTTGGTCAGTGCCAGCAATGCCATACCTTGATGATGAGCCATATAAGAACGGATAATGGCATATTCCTGTCCGGCTGCCAGCCGTTCGATAGTAAAGTCCACTGATTCATACAAACCGAAGAGGCCAAACATCCGCATGCGTCTGAAACGCTCGAGATTTTCGATGACTGCCTGTGGAGCAAATGGCAAGGCAAGGATCGATGCATAGGGGGTGATGACCAAATCCTCGGCCAGGCCTCGCTTATATCCCATGCCGGGTACACCGAACGCCCGGTATTGGTAAACCTGATTGACATCGAAATGGTAATAACTGGATTCTGAGATGCCCCAGGGCACATTCTTTTCGCGACCATATGCAATCTGGCGTTCGACAATTGCATGGCAACTTTGCCCCATGAGCGTATCGGGATAGTTCTTCACCAGCAGGGTGGGCAGCAGGTATTCGAACATCGCGCCGCTCCACGAAATCAAGGCTCGCATCCCTTTCACTTGTGTGAGCGGACGCGTCAGATATAACCAATGGCTCTGCGGTACATCGCCACGGGCAATGGCTAACAAACCAGCCATGCGTGCTTCGGATGCCAGTAAATCATAGTAATTGGGATCGAAGCGCCCTGATTCGACATTGTAACCAATGTGGAACACCTGCCGCTGATGATTGAACAGAAAACCAAAGTCCATTTTGCTGAAATAAGTTTCAGCACGCTGAGCCAAGGCATTAAAATCCTCGATTAGATTCTGGGCTTTATTTTTTGCAGCCCGCAAATCATTGGCGAAGTTTTCACACCAGATCATTGCTTCTTCTGCGGTTTCCGGTAACAGGCTTTGCAGATGCTTGAGTTTTTGCCTGGATCTAACGCAAAGGTCAGGAATTTCCTTCAAGGCCGGGCGGCAAGAAAATTCAGAGTGGAAATCATTCCAAATTGCAGCCAAATTATCTGGGCTGCCCGCATCTTGACTGCTCTCAGAAAGGACGAGAAGCCATTCCGGGACTTCGGCCATTGCCAGCTCCCAGGGACACAAATCACGCATTTCACGCTGGATGCTGGTAATGTGATGACGTGTGCGATCAATCCACATCAAGAGGCGCTGCCAGGTCGCCGGAGCAATACCCAATCGCTCTGCCGAGGTTTCCACCAGATTGACCAGCAATTGTTCCATGGCATCCCGATCTTCCTTGAAGAGCGCCTTCAAGGCCTTCGGGTTGCCTTGGCTGGCCTGACGCAGAATCTTGGCCTGGTTACACAGACGCTGGATGGCGCGAGGGAGCTCATCTGTAACAGCACCTAACCCGGCCTCATCTAGGGTTTGGGTCAGCACTTCGAGCGTATCCACCAGCCCATCCCATTGAATGACAGGATTGTCGGCTATCTCATAGCAGCCTTGTTTGAGCGTGAGGAGGCATGCGGCCAGATTGGCACTATCCACTGTGGAGATGTAACGCGGCGGCAGCGGGGCTAACGTGCGCGTATCGTACCAATTTAGCCAATGATTACGCACGCGTTCCAGCCCATCCATGCCATCGAAGGTGTAGCTCAAGCGCAAGGCGAGTTCCTGCGGGCTGACGTAGCCCAGGTCATAAGCAGCCAGGGTGGAAAGCAGCAGCAGGCCGATGTTGGTGGGAGATGTGCGGTGTGCCACCATACCGCGAGGGTCTTCCTGGAAATGGTCAGGCGGCAGCCAGTGATCATCGGGACCGGCGAAATGTTCGAAGTACAGCCAGTTAGAACGCGCCAGCCATCGCAGAGTACGTTCATGCTCGAACCGCAATTTCTTTGGTGGATGGAAGATCGGCCGGCTAATGAAAACGGAAATGTAAGGTGAGAGAAGCCAACTCAACAGGAACGGCGCTGTCAACAACAGGGCAGCTGGTCGCCATGCCAGGGCAGCCATCAGTATCCCCAGCCCGAAGAGGGGGGCAACGATCATTTCCCGCCATGCGACTTTCAATTTGCCCCCTAATATTTTGACGGTATGCGCTGCCGTCATCCACTGGAGTAGGCGCTTGCGCGTAAAAATAAGCCGGACCAGCGTGGTCAGGATCGCATCGGCAATGATAAGTGTTTCGTGCGGCAGAAAGATAATTTGAAAAAGGGCGCGCAACCAGGGTTGGCGTATACGGCGTTCTGCGAATTCCGGCAATTCTTCAGATTTACGCGTTCGCAAACCGACAATTGTGCTCACAAATGCCGGCAGCATATAGACCGATAGAGCCAATATCGTCCAGAACAAATAGGAACCGGGGAAACAAAACCAGCCGCTGAGGAGTAATACGAGGACGGCCGGAGTGATAAGACTGCGGCGTAGATTATCAAAAAATTTCCAACGGTCGAGGATGGAAAGACTATTGGGAATGAAGCCGCCGCCTTGCTGGGGTACGCGAGGCAGTAACCAGGGCAACAATTGCCAGTCGCCTCGCACCCAACGGTGCAGGCGATGGGAAAAGTTCAAATAATTTGGCGGAAAATCTTCAAAGAGCACAATGTCTGTTACCAGGCCGCAGCGGCCGTGAATACCTTCGAACAGATCATGACTTAGAATATGATTATCAGGCACCAGACCATCCAGGCAGCGCTCAAAAGCCTCCACATCATAAATGCCTTTCCCGACGTAGTTGCCTTCGCCGAATAAATCTTGATAGACATCGGATACGGCGCGCGTATACAGGTCAAGGGATTGATCGCCGGAATAGACACGGGCAAATGTGGAACGGTTTGCCACTGTCGGTCGCACCTGGACCCTGGGCTGGAGTACTGTATAACCGGTCTTGACCCTCCCCGTCTCAGACTCAAACTGAGCCCGGTTCAAAGGATGTGCCAACGTTCCAACCAAACGGTAAGCGCTCTCCCTTGGTAAGATTGTATCGGCATCCAGAGTGATGACATAGCGAAAGTCAGTTAACTCCTTTAAGCTTCCCTCTTTGACTGTATAAGTGGTTTTCTGCTTGCCCCTGAGCAGGCAGTTGAACTCCACCAGCTTGCCCCGCTTACGTTCCCAACCCATCCAACAATCCTCGCCGGAATTCCAGATGCGTTCACGATGGAAGAGAAAAAAGGGCTGCGAGGCATCGCGGCCGTAACGGCTGTTGAGCTGCTTAATGCCTTCTCTGGCCTGACGGATGAGCTTCTCCTCTCCCGGTAATTCCTTCTGGGGCGCGTCGGCAAAATCGGTTAACAAAGCAAAGCACAGATTTGGATCGGGGTTTGCAAGGAAATGATTTTCAATCTGACTCAGCAGGGATCGCAGTTCATCCAGGCCTTTGAGCAGCACAGGGATAACGACGATTGTGCGGCATTCCGGCGGAATTCCTTTTTGGAAATCGAGTTTGGGGAGGATTCGCGGCGGGATGAGATGTGCCACCAACGAGTTGACGATATCCACGGCAATGGCGGAGGCCGGAAGAACGGTGAACAATGCCGCAAGAATGGTTTGCGTGAGGCTGGCTCCCACGATGAGGCAAAAGATGATGGCAATTAAGGTCACTGCCGATGTCAGGAGGAAAATACCGCCCAGGTAAAGCGGCAGCGGGTGCTCGTAGAGCCAATTGCGCAGTCGATCGGCCAGCGGGGCACGATAGGCAAGGCGCACTTCGAGGGTCTTACGACCAGCATCAATCAAATAATTGCCGACATGACGCTCGCGCTGCGTCGTCCCATTCTCAGCCAGTTGTAAAGCCAGCTTCGCCACCTGGACTTCATCGAATCGGCAGCCGCGTGCCAATTTCTCCACCACGTTGCGATAGCGGTTTCTCGTTTCAAAGTCCATGCGGACATACACATTTAGCGGATCGCCGCGCAGAGTTTGCTCAACGAAGCTGACGCGTTCGAAAAATACCTTCCAGTCCTGCGTGGCCAGGAAGCGAAGGCTCAGGATGGCGTTAATAACAAGGGTCTCGTCAGCAGACGGTGGAGCGTCTGATCCGTCTGCCTGGGGAATTGGAAGTGGATGGAGAGCGGTGAAAGGAATCTGGGTGAGATTAGCCAGAGCGGTTGCCAAAGTCTCTAACATACTCAAGCGCAGCATAAGGGGCAGCGCCCAAACTTCCCCGATCTTCAGTGCATCCACTTTCTGATAAGCCTGGATGAAACGATTGAGCTGGTCAACATCAAGGCTGCTTTCAATGGCGGAAGCGAGGGCAGCGGACAGAAAATAGATACGCGCCACATTCTCCTGACCGTCGAGCGCAACTTGAGGCAGGCGCCGGTAGTATTCGGCAGGCATGCCTTCTCTCACCTGGCAGATAGCCTGCTCGATAACATAGAAATTATCGAGTACCCATTCGGTGGCTTGGGAAATAGCTATCTTTTCCTTGTTGACCTCTTCAAAATGATGATAAGCAGAACGGATAAAGCCATCCAGTTTTTTGAGCCGGGTTTGAACAGGGCTCCCATGCGCAGCGCGGTGAGACAGTTTGATCGATTGAGCCAACTCAAGTGCCAAAACATCCAGGCGCTCGCGCGGAGATGCGGCAGTAGACGGCGCGAAGCGTTTCGTCTCCGTGTCAGAGGGCAATTCCGCACTTTGCATGGTTCAGTGTCTTTTGATTTCTCGAGTAGCCATCTCAGCCTGCGTATATCGGGTTTCGTTGCTGGTGAGGTCTTGTACGATCATGAGGGCCGTATTGCCAAAGGAGATGAAACTGGTGGCGACGCTTCCATAAGGCCAGCGACCCTCTGCCGAACGGCCATGGGCGACGAGAATCACCAGGTCGGTTTTTTCCTGATCCACCATGTCGTGCAGCGTCGCAATGACATTATCACTGGCAATAATGCGAGTTTGCAGATTAATGCCCTGTAAGGAAAACTGGGATGAAAGTTGTTTGAAATAATGTTCGGCAGCTTGCTTGTTACGGTTTGAAATACGATTGACGAGTTTCTGGTCTTCATCGGATGGCGGAAAGCGATGAAGTAATTCGGGATTGCGGATAACCATGCCAAGGGTCAATTTGGCTTTGTAAAACTGAGAGAGACCGATGGCAACCGGCAACACCATCTCAGCGCGGGCGGAACAATCCAGGCCCACGAACAAGCGCTTGTAGGCATGGATTTTGCCAAGATCAGATGCGAGTGGCTTATACGCGCGCACAAGCAGGGTGGATTTGTGGGCACGCAGAATGATTTTTTGGACCACGCTGCTGACATTCCAACCGCTCAAACCGCTGCGACCGTGGGTGCTAAGGGCGATCAAATCCACATCCTTGTTATTGGCATACTCAACAACAAGCTCGGCGGGCATGCCTTCCAGAATAGTATTGGTCACGTCAAGTTTGGAGTATTGCAGGCGAGCCGTGATCTGATCAAGGTAGACCTTGGTGACGCTTTTCTTTAAATGCCAATGAAGCGGATCTGTCGGTAACTCCCCCGTCTCTCTTGGACGTTCCAAAACGTGAAGTAACGTGAGGCGTGCGTCCACTGCTTGCGCAACTGCAAGTACATGCGGCAGCACACACTCAGCTAACGGTGAGCCGTCCAACGGGACAAGGATATGGCTGATCATGGCTCCTCCATAAAAAAACAGTGGTGGGACTGTAGTGCCGAAAATGTTTCCCTTGGTTAAAATTTATCAAAAATTGACAAGATTGACAAGTGGAGCAACCGCCAACCGCCTGAAGGGGACGGTGAACCGTAATTTCTGTCCCAACCGAAAGTAGCGGTTTTCCTTTTGGTCGTCGAGCGCGGCCTCCCGGGCCAGATACGCCTGACGCAGAAGCGATGCTTTGGCCAGGACGGTCCGCACCCTTTCCTCGAAGCCGAAGGGCACAAGAGAATCCATCAGATCACGGACGGCCGGATCGGTTTCCCACAGAGGCAGGATGTCGGCCATCTCCTTTGTCCGCAGGCCCGGGCTCTCCTTCCAGGCGCTTTCGATTTCGGAAATGACGGACCTGACCATCACATCCGGTTCAAAGAGGGACACGACCGCGCTCAGGCCCCGGCGCAGGTTTTCCCGGTGCCGCATTTCGGCGTGGGAGAACGGCTCGATCTCGACCAGCATCCGGTCCCCCTTCAAATCCACGTTCACCAGATGCCCGCTCTGCGGATATTCCAGCAGAGAGGGAGCGACCACCTGCAGAAATCCGAACTCCCGGTTATAGCTCTGCCGGTGGTGATGGCCGGAGAAATACACATCCACGGAAGACGCAAAGAGGTGCTGAACCTGTTTCAAACGGGCGCTGTAGACACCGTCCGTCCGCATGCCGTCATTGTTCGGGAGAAGCGGGTGGTGACCGAAGGCGATCGTCCGGGTGCCCGGATCCGTCTGTTTCTTCAACTGCTCGGTCAGCCAATCGATCTGCCGTTGGGAGAAACCGCCCAGGGCATTGGAGTCGACGTATTCCGCCGTATTGATGACGATGACGCGGATTTTCCCTGAGGAAGAATGGCCGTCCCCGTTCGGAAATTCGAAATCAAAACTGTAATACCCCCGCATCCTGTCCGCTTCATCCGTTTCGCCCGCCTGCATGTCGAAGCCGTGATAGGAGGTGGAATCCGGGTGAAAACGATAAACCGGGGAACGGGCCAGGTCGTTCGGGCGCCGGACCGGGCCCGAGAAGGGGATGCCGTCGAGATTGAAGCTCTCCGGGCCGTGCATCCGGATGTACTTTTCCGGGTCGGAGTAGCCCCCCCCTCCCGAAAGATAAAGGGGGAAAAAGCCGAGAGTGGGGTCCTTCATTCGGGCGCTTCGCCCCAGAATGGGTGTTCCGAAGACGGTCACATCATGGTTGCCGATGACATTGAACCAGGGCAGGGAGGTGAGGGTGGTATCGAGGAGATAGAGGAACTCCCAGGCCTCGCTCATTAGGCTGACATGGACCGAATCCCCGGTGTGGATCAGAAACCCCGGACGCCGGCCCTCCGCTTTCCGGATGTGGGTCTCGATACCGAGAAGCAGGCACTGAAAGACGGCGGAGTCGTATTTCTCCTGATCGGCATGGAAACGCACGGATCTGACAAACCGGTCCATAAAACCGCTCGTTGAACGGGAGTACAGATTGGCCCGTTCATCCCGGAGCTGTACGTCGGTGAGATGGAAAAAGGAAAAATCCGGTTGAAAAGCTGCGGAAAAAGCCTGCCCGTCCGTTTCCGCCGGGACGGACAGAAAAGGCCGATCTTCTTCAAAATACAGCCCTTCAAGGACGACATCCTTGTACAGATTCAGATAGGACTCGATGTCCCGGTATTTTCCCGGCACCGAAAAACGGGAGGCGTCCTCCGGTGAGCTGTACCGCAGGACATAACATCCGCCGAGGACAAGAAGGGTGATGAGGAGAAACCAGGAACAAAAAACGCGTCTTTGCATGGTTAACATTCCAATCGGGAGGACTGATCGGCGGACTCCCGCCCCCTCAGCTGCTTAAGCGCCTCCAGTTTTTCCAAAGCCATGTCCCCGGTCTGTTTCAGGTACGGAAGGTAGGATTTCATGGATTCCGGCTTGTAGCTATCAAGAAACTCCCGCACGTCGTCGTTCGTGAAGAGGCCGCCGACCGTGATGACCGAGGCCAGCACTCGCTCAAAATGAAAGGCGGGCAAAGTTTCCAGTGCTTTACGGTTAGCCAGGAACATGTCCCACAACTCCCCCATCAGTTTTGAATTCCCGGCCATCATCACAAAGGGGACAAACCGGAGACGGGGAGGCACGTTGTCTAGGGCGAAACGGACGGCTTCCTGCAAACGTTCCTTCCCCACACATCCGAGTGCCGCAGCCAGAATCATCCGCTCCTGCTCGCTTTCACTGGCGAGAAAACGTGCCGTCAGACTTTCAAAAGCCTTCGGTTCTGTGAAAGCAGCCGTCCTGTAAACGGCATCGGCGATGTCCGGGTGCGGAAGGGAAGCTCCCTTTTCCGCCGTATCAAAACGCTCCATCAAAAACTCGCGGGCCTTCCCCGAGTCGAACTGGACCGCGTTCCAAAGAAGGATGCTGCGCAGCGCGGCGGTGTTCAGATCATCATAATCTGAAGGGGCGTATCCGATCTGATCCAGGATCCGTTCCGCCGTCCGGCGCCCAAGGGCCACCGCCTCCGCCCGCCGGTTCCCTTCTAGAATCATCCCGAGGAGGGACAGGCTGCCCATCATCCCCCGAAGAGGAAGATGATGGGTTTCCTTCTCATAGAATGCTTCGACGAACCGGAGGTAGTTTTCGGCTGAAGCCGCTCCACTCCTCACAAAAGCAAAAAGATCGTCCTGAATGCCGTAACGGTCCGCACCCCCGACAATCTGGTCCCGGACGAGTTCTCCCAGCCGATTCAGGTCTTCCTGCTCATACCGGACACGGTAGAACCCGGTCTGCCCGACATTGACCTTGAACATCACGACACCCTGCGGAGTCTCTCCCTCAAAACAGGAATCCTCCATGAGATATTTCCGAATAAACATCTTACCGGTCCTGGATTGAAAGAAAACGGTCAGCGGAATGATCCATTTTTCCTTCGCGTCGTCATTCCGTATATAAGTGAACCGCTTTTGTTCAAAGATGATTCGATCCCCCTTCACACGGACATGGACTTCCGGGTATCCGGGCTGCCTGACCCAGTTTTCCATCATGGCCGCCACTCCCCTCTGCCCAGAAGAGCTCTCGAGTGTTTTCCAGAGGTCCGGGCTTGTCGTCACCCCGTAGGCGAATTTATGAAAATACTCCGAAAGGCCGGCCTGAATGGTTTTCCCCAGGAAAGAGAAGGCCATCCACAAAACCGCGCCTCCTTTCTCATAAATGATGGGCGCCGTTGAAGCCGTGATTTTGGCTTCTTTGTCCAGTTCGACCGGGATGGTCCGCTGCAGGGAATCCCTTCCGAAGGCCGAGGCTGTGGACTCCAGTACGTAGCTGTCCATGGTGCCCCACTCCGGATAGACATGGTCCACAGCGATGTTCCCGTAAACGGTGGCGAAACTCTCGTTCAGCCAGAGATATTTCCATTCGGCCGGAGAAACCAGGTCTCCGAACCACTGGTGAACCATCTCATGGGCGATGACGGTGTACAGGCTCTGCAGGGCCTTTTGAGAGGTGATGCCGGGATAGACCAGGAGCAGGTTCTCCCGGAAGGTCATGGCCCCCCAGTTTTCCATGGCGCCGAAGGCAAAATCCGGAAGGGCGATCAGGTCAAGTTTGGGCAGCGGGTAGGGTGTTCCAAACTCCTTTTCCAGATAATCCAGGCATTTTCTCGCGAATCGAAGCCCCTGTTCGGCAAGGTGCACCTTTCCCGGTGTAGTGATAGCACGGAGAAGCACGCGCCCTTTGTCCTCCAGAATATCGAACTCCCCCACCCCGAAAAAAAGCAGATAGGTCGACATGACCGGAGTTCGCTCGAACCGCACCCGTTTTTTCCCGCCGGGGAGGGCTGCTTCATGCTCCACCGGCATATTGGAGACAGCGGTCAGACCGGCGTCGATGACATACTCCACATCAAATGTCGCCTTCATAGCCGGCTCATCCAGACAGGGGAACGCCTTTCTTGCCTCCGCTTCCTCGAACTGGGTGACGGCGATGTATTTTTTCCGGCCGGATGCATCCGTGTAGGCGCTCCGGTAAAATCCCATCATGGAATCGTTGATGCTCCCCGTGTACTCGATCCGGAGGGAGAACCGCCCCGTCACGGTTTCAGGAAAACGGATACGGAATGTCTGTTTGTCGGGATCGGGCTGCGAAAACTCCGCCGGATGCTCTCCGCTTTCATTTAAAAGGCGACAGGACCGAACGGAGATCTGAGCGCCGTTTAGAACCATGTCCGACTGCACGTCTTCCGATTCCAGGACAATTTCCGCTGTTCCTGAAAAGGCGAATGTCTCAAGATCAGGCTCCAGATGAAGGGTGTAGTGAACCGGCCGCAGTGCCGTCATGGGGTTTCTCCTTGGCCCTAGTATGGCACAATCCTTCGACGATACAAAAGTAAAATATCAGGAGGTGAAAATAATGACGTGCCAAATATTTCATTTTTTTAGACATGAGAGTAGTTGCCAGACCGGAAGGCATCTGCTATCGTGGACGGGACAAATTTCTTTCGAAGGCCGCTCATGTACGATCAACCGGGTTTCGGATATTTCGACACCGTTCTGGACGTGGACCTGTCCTCCGGAAAAACCCGTTCCCTTCCTCTCGATCCGGGCATAAAGGAAAGGTATCTCGGGGGGCGCGGTATGGCCACCCGGCTTTTCTGCGATACAATAAGGCCGGCATGCGATCCCCTCGGTCCGGACAATGTGATCGTGATCGCCGTCTCGGCCCTTGTCGGAAACCGTGCCCCCACGGGCTGCCGCGGGCACATGGTCTTCAAGTCGCCCCTCTCGGAAGGCATCGGGAGCTCCAACTGCGGCGGGACCTGGGCTCCCGTTTTCAAATCCACGGGATACGACGCCCTCATCATCCGGGGGAAGGCACCGGAACCTGTCTATCTGGACATCACTCCGGGTTCGGTGACAATGCATTCGGCCCGGCACCTCTGGAGGAAGGATGTGCCTGCCACAACGGATGAACTGGCGAAGGACGCCCCTCCCGGCAAACGCCCGCGTGTTCTCTGCATCGGCCCGGCGGGAGAACGGCTTGTGCGTTTCGCCGCCGTGATGAACGACAAAAACCGCGCTTACGGCAGGGGCGGCCCGGGCGCGGTCTGGGGCAGCAAAAATCTGAAGGCCATCCGCGTCCTGGGCGACCGGAAAACCGCCGTCCATAACACGGATCTCTTCAATTCCGGCCTCGAGCAGGCCAAGTATCTCCTCAAAGCCGGGCCGGCCACCAAACGGCTCCTCAAGGAACTGGGCACAGCGGGTCTGGTGAAACTGATCGATCTCATCGACATGCTTCCCCACCACAATTTTCAGGACACGCAGCATCGTCCCGAAGATATCGAACGCGTGGCCGGAGAAACCATCAGCCGAACCATTCTCAAGAGGGCGGGCGCCTGCTACGGATGTCCCATCGCCTGCCAGAGACACACCGAAATCGGCGGAAAATCGGGCGAAGGGCCCGAATATGAAACCGACGTCATGATGGGCCCCAACTGCGGGATCTATGACCTCGAAGCCATCACCCTGGCCAACTATCTGTGCAACGAGTGGGGGCTGGATACCATCAGCATGGGGGGGACACTCGCCTGTGCGATGGAGCTCGTGCAGAAGGGCCTTCTGAAAGAGAAAGACCGGGGGGATTTGGATCTCCGCTTCGGCCGCGCCGCCGTTCTGGAAGAAGCCGTTCGTTTGACCGCCTTCCGCGAAGGGGTGGGCGACCTGCTGGCCGAAGGGTCCAGCCGTTTGGCCGAAGAGACGGGCGGACCCGAATTCTCCATGACGGTCAAAAAAATGGAAATCCCCGCCTACGATCCCCGGGCGTCCTTCACCCAGGCCCTCGGCTACATGACCTCTCCGACCGGCGCCTGCCATCTGCGGGGAGGTTATGCCGTTTCCCTGGCCTTTTTCGGCGGAGCCAAGGAGATCCCGCGATTCAGCCTCCACCAGTCCCCCATCGCTATCCGCAACATGCAGAACATCGGCATCCTGCAGGACTGTCTGGGCATCTGTCGATTCACCGGATTCACCTTCGGCATCGAACCCTGGTCGCGGATGATGAGCGGCATCACCGGCCTCGATTTCTCGACGGGTGTCCTGGAAGATATCGCCAACCGGGTGGCGGACCTGGAGCGTTGGTTCAATCTGGAGGCGGGTTTGACAGCGGTTGACGACACCCTTCCGGAGCGTTTCTCTTGCGAGACCATTCAAGTTACAGGGGAGGATAAAAAAATCCCCGAAGACGCTATTCTCAACATGCGGGCCGACTACTA
>JAHIPL010000116.1 GCA_018894615.1 Acidobacteriota bacterium
CAGTCGGTCGTATATTTTGACCCGGGGAATCCCCTTTTCGCTTGTCACAAAGGACCCGTCCGGCAGAACGGCGAAGTGAGAGGGATTGCAGCAGCCGCAGAATCCCTCGATGTCCATGGAGGCTTCGCCCCATGAGGTGCGGAAGCCGCCGTCCGGGTTGTAGCTCTCGAGCTGATGCCGTCCCGTGTTCGCCGCCCAGAGGAATCCGTCGGGATCGACGGCCACATCAAAGAAGGGGCTGGGGATGAGGAATCCGGGGATATCCTTTTCCGGATCTTGATTGCCAATGCGGCCGGGATCCTGTCCGGACATGTCGTATTTCCAGACGATGGCATGCCCGGCGTCGGCGGCATACACCGTGTCCTTCCAGAGGGCGACGGATGTCAGAATGGATCTCTCCCCCGGTGGATCCCAGGCCGCCTTTTTGCGGCCGGTGGAATCGAACACCTCGATGTGATCCACGAATCCCAGATAAAGATCCCCGGAGACGGTCACGGCCAGGCAGTTGACGGTTCCCTGGACCGGAATGCGGCCGAGGATTTTTCCCTCCGCGTCCATTCGAAGGATTTCTTTTTCACCCGAAACGTAGATGTGTCCGGACGCATCGAGAGCGAGTCCGTAGACCTCGGGCAGGTCGACGGGGAGGGATGCCGTCTCGGAGTGGCTGATTTGGGATTCATTCACCCGGTCGAAGGGCTTGACCGAATACTCATAAGGATTGACCGTCGGTCTGCGGGCATTGTCCCTTATGGACTGATACCCGAAAAAAAGAATACCGAGGACGGCCACGGTGATGACCGTTCCCGTCAACAGCCTGTCTCTTTTTCTCTGATGCGAGTTCATTGGTTCACTCCCTTACTGTTGTTTCCGCAGATCAAGGCAGACGAGCCGGTGGGAATCACGGGCCAGGAGCCTCCCGCCCGTCAGTGCCATAGGACCCCAGGCATCCACGCCGTCCAAGATTTTGGTCTCTGAAAGCGGCTTGTAACCGGTGGTGTCCGCTTCGGCGACGGTCAAGACGCCGTCGTCGCTGAGGATGAAAAACTTCCCGTCGGCGATCAGATAGGGGCCGAGTCCGAAGCGGTGGGTCTTGTCGCTGGACCAGAGAATTTTTCCGATATCGTCCGGGCTGCAGCAGATGAATGAATTGCGCCCGGGGCCGGCGTCCTTGGGCAGAATGGAAAAAAGGCGCCCCCTGTAGTAAATGGGCGTCTGCTGCTCCGAAGCCATCCCTTCTTCCGGTTTGAGCGTCTGCAGCGCGGACGCCGTGAATGATTCTCCCTCCTTCCGAATGGAGATCATCATGCTGCCAGCTCCGTATCCGGCCGTGACGAACATCCGGCCGTCACCCAGATAAAGGGGGGAGGGGGCTACAACATTGTGATTCCAGAGGGTGGTCTGAAGGAGGATGTCACCCACGGTTCCCTCTTCGGCGGAGACGCCCACGATGCCTCCCAGGGCGCAGTAGACATACATCCTCCGTCCGTGAATGGTGAAGGGGATGATGGAGGAATGGGACATTTTCCAGTTGTCGGGATTGGGGGTCTCCCAGACGACCTCTCCCGACTCCAGGTCCAATCCGATGAGGAGGGCCCGGCCGCCGACCGCAACCACCGCCGTAGAACCGTCGATGAGCGGGCACTGCCCGGTGTACCAGAGTGGAACCTCGGTTCCGTATGTCCCGGCCAGGTCCAGCCCCCACTTGAAATCTCCGGTGACGGCATCCACACACATGACCTGGCACATGGGGCCGATGGTGACCACACTCCCGTTCGCAACGGCCGGAACGGTTCGCGACATCCCGTGGTTTCGCTTGATGAAGATGCTGTATCCCCTGCGCCAGATCTCCCGCCCGTCGTCCAGCGAAAAACAGCGCAGCACATCGGCTCTCTTCTCTTCGTCGTAATCGAGGATGTACACGCGGCCCTCGGATACGACGGGACCGGCGTGCCCCTCTCCCAGTTCGACCTCCCACAGCATGGTCGGGCCCCCTCCCCCCCAGCGGCCTGCCAGAGGGATGGTTTCCTTGGAGATGTTGTCGAAATCGGATCCGCGAAAACGCGGCCAGTCGGCTGAGAGGGTTGAAGCCGTTCCGTCGAATTGTTCGAAGAGGGCGCCGATATTGACTTCGACTGCGCCCACCTCAATGCCTTCCGGTTTGTTGTCCATCCCGGGAATATTTTCGACGAAGTGGGGGACGGGATTGGTAAAAAGCCACCAGGTCATTACGATCAGGCCGGCTGCAAGGGTTCCGTACATGGCGGTGCGGGGAAGGTATCTGGTCAGCATTCAGTTTCCGATTTGATAGACGAGCAGTGTATTTCCATGACGGACATAGAGCCTCCCGTCCTTTATGACCGGGTGAGCCCAGTGGGGACCGGAGCCGGCCTGAATAGGGAAGGAACTGATGACGGTGAAGTTTTCCTGGTCTGGCTTGACCAGCGCCACATCTCCTCTTTCGCTGTAAGCGTAGAGCAAGCCGTCGGCGTAAATGAGATTGCCCTTGTTGCCGATGGCCCGCTGGGAGTAAAGTGTTTCTCCGGTTGTCCAGTCGACGGCGTGCCAGCCGCGGTTGTTGTGACCGGAGCCGAAGATGGTTCCGTTGAGAGCGATGATGCTGCCCATCTGGCTGTCGGGATTGCCGTTGGCCCAGACCTTTTTGGTGGACGATCCGTCGGCGCTCGGCTGAAACATCTGCCCTCCCGTTCCGTATCCGCTGACCACGTAAACACGACCGTCTATATAGAGGGGGGTGTTGGCGTTGACGTCGTAATCCGTGACATGGGGCTGCTTCCAGAGGTATTCCCCGGAATCCGCATCCACCGCGACCACCGATTTGGCAGTCATGGTCAGAACCAGACGGCGTCCGCCGTGACGGATGAGGCAGGGGGAGCAGTATCCCGAAGCCTGTCCGTTGCCCTTGATTTCCTGCAGCACTTTGCCCGTGTGCCGGTCGAGGACGGCCATCATCACCGCCGGGCCTCCGGGTGTACAGAAGAGTCGGTCGCCGTCGATGAGGAGGGATTCGGTCATTCCCCACTCCAGAATGGGAGCCTTGTACTGCTTTTGAAGATCGAGGGACCAGACCATTTTTCCGTCCCGGTCAAAACAGACGACAAGACCGAAGGCGCTCATGAGGTAGATCCGATTCCCGACAACCGTCGGTGTAGTGCGAGCTCCCGGATGGCTGCCGCTCCACTCCTTCCCGTATTCTTTTTTCCAGAGAAGTTTGCCGGAGTGATCCAGGGCGAAGAGAAAACCCGAACTTCCGAACAGGCCGGTGATGTAGACGCGGTCGGCCGTCACCGCTGCGGACGAAAATCCCTCGCCCAGATCTTCGGCCGACCAGATGAGGGAGGGCCCTTCTTCAGGCCACACGTTAAGCAGGTTTTTTCCGGGGTATTTACCGTCCCGGTTCGGTCCTCTCCACTGGGAGTCAACCTGGCCGAAAGCGGGTGAGAGCAAAAGTAAGAGGGCCATAGCTGTTCCAATATACGATTTGATGTTCATAAACAACCTCATTGTGATGTGATTTTTCGATTTTTGCGTACCCTCTATTGTAATAGGTTCGCCCTCTTGAGGCAATCCTGTTATAGAATTCCGACAGATATAATCATGTAAAATATTGGGGTCAGGCCCCGGATTTATACATGATGTATAATGTCGAGGCCTGACCCCGAATATTTACTTGATGGCGGCGAGGAAGTGGTGGGTGCGGACAAAGAGGAAACCTTCCGAGATGGCCGGCGTCGCCATGCAGATGTCCTTCATGTCGTTTTCCCCCAGCACCTCGAATTCAGGCCCGGCTTTGACGACAAAGATGACTCCCTGCTCGCTGGCAAAATAGAGCTTGCCGTCAGCGGCGACACCGGACGCGGAAAAACTGTTCATGTTGCCCACCTGTTCCTTGTAGATCTCTTCGCCTGTTTGGGCCTTGAAGCAGGTCAGGGCGCCGTTTCCGCGCAGGTTGTAAAGGTAGTCGCCGTAAATGAGGGGTGTCTGTATGTAGGATCCTCCTCGCCGGATGCTCCAGACGATGGAATCGTTCGACGTTTCGGTCCCCTGCAGCGAGATATCTCCCTCGGCGTCCAGCCTAACGACAAAGATGGGGGACTGGGGGCCGTGGGCACTGTTGATGAAAACCAGACCATGGGCCACGACCGGAGTGGGGACGGGGATGTCGCCGGCGCCCGCAATTTTCCAAATCTCCTTTCCCGTTACGAAGTCGTACCCGCCCGTGTGCTTGAAGCCGTTGACGATGATCTGGGTCCTGTCCTTTCCCGCGTAGACGGTGGGCGTTCCCCAGGTGGGGTAATCCTCCCTCGACGTTTTCCATATTTCCTTCCCGGTGGCGACATCAAAGGAGGCCAGAAAGGAGTTCTTGAGGACATCGACCTGGACGATCACCCGGCCGTCAAAAATGACCGGTGAGCTGGCGAATCCCCATTGGGCGTCATGAACCATAAAAAAGGAGGACTCCAGCACGCCGAAATCCTTTTTCCAGAGAAGCGTCCCGTCCATGTCGTAGCAGAAGAGCCCTTCGGAACCAAAAAAGGCGACAAGGTGTTTTCCGTCCGTGGCCGGCGTGGAATTGGCATGGGTGGCCTTGGGATGCCGCTTGACTTCGGGGATGCCCTTGTGGGCGAGTTTGTCCCAGAGGATTTTCCCTGTCTTCTTATCCATGCAGAGTACCCTGAATTCGTGTTCGGTTTCGTCCTCCACGGGCTGAATGCTGCCGTAAAGGCCGACCTTCAGTTCCGGGTTTTCCATCCCGCTGACCGCCGTCGTCAGGTAGATCCGGTCTCCCCAGACGATGGGGCAGGAGTGGCCCAGCCCTGGAATGTCGGTTTTCCAGGCGATGTTGGCGCCGTCTTCGATATCCCAACTGACCGGGGTGGCGAAACCCTCTGCGATCCCGGCGGCGTCCTTTCCCCGGAAGGAGGGCCAGTTTGTGTCCTTGTCGCCGGGAAAACCCTGCAGCAGCAGGGCGCCACAGATGACCATCAATACGGCAGTTATAAAAATTCCCTGTGATTTTTTCATTCACTTTTCTCCTTCACCTGTATTGAACGTTTTTTCGGCCAAAAAGTTGAATTGGCTTTTTGAGTTTCCCTATTATAGGGGAATCCCTTCCAAATGGCACGTCCGGTTTTGGATGTTGTCTGATAAACGGATGTGTGTCGTTTCCGTGTATATATTTCTTCGGAGGTTTTTTCTGAAAAGGTGATTGAAGCGGGAAAGAGGAAAGAGTAAACTTAAGGGGAAAAAAACAGTCAGTTTCAATCCCAAGGATTAAATATAAGGAGAAAAACAAATGAACAAACGTGTGTTATCCGGAGTTTTGATTGTCTGTTTGCTGGTGGTATTCCCCCTCATATCCCGAAGCGAAGAGGCCGTGGATGTTTCCGGTTTCTGGGAGGGGAAGATCAATGTCCCCTCGATGGAACTTGTTATTCAGGTCGAGCTGTCCCGTGAAGGGGAATCCTGGAAGGGAACCATCTCCATCCCGGCCCAGAACGCCAAAAATCTTCCCCTTGAAAAAATTGGGCTGAGCGGAAATGAAATCACTTTCGCCATCTCAGGTGTTCCAGGAGATCCCACTTTTAAAGGCATGGTCTCAGGCGAAGGAAACGAAATCTCTGGTGATTTCACACAGGGCGGGCAGTCCTTTCCCTTCACTCTGAAAAAGGAATCGAGTCCCGCGCTCAAGGCCAAAGAGGCGCTCTCCGGTTTCGGCAAGTTGGTGGAGAGGGGTTTGAAGGGCCTCAACGTACCCGGCGCAGCGGTGGCCGTTGTCGTCGGTGATGAGATCGTTCTGGCCGAAGGATTCGGATACCGGGATGTTGAACAGAAAATACCCATGACCGCCGACACTCTCCTGGCCATCGGTTCTTCGTCCAAGGCCTTCACCACCTTCGCCATGGGTGTCCTGTCCGATGAGGGGAAGATGGACTGGGAGGCTCCTGTCCGGAACTACATCCCCTGGTTCAAGCTCTACGATCCGTATGCCTCCGAACGCCTCACCCCGCGCGACCTCGTCACCCACCGCTCCGGGCTGCCCCGGCATGATCTTGTCTGGTACAACAACGCCACCTCCTCCCGCGAAGACCTTGTCCGCCGGCTGGCCCACCTGCCCCCGACCGCGGACCTTCGGACAAGGTTCCAGTACAACAACCTGATGTTCCTGACGGCGGGCTACCTGGTCGAAACCCTGACCGGAAAGGCCTGGGAGGATGCCGTCCGCAGCCTGGTGTTCGATCCGCTGGGAATGGGGCGGACCAACTTCTCGGTCGATGATTCACAGCAGGACGCCGACTTCGCCTTCCCCTACAAGTATGATGACAAAAAGACCACCCGGATCCCTTTCCGCAACATATCCACCGTCGGGCCGGCCGGATCCATCAATTCCAGTGTACGGGAGATGAGCCGCTGGCTGCTGGTCCATCTGAACGGGGGAGAAATCGACGGCAAGCGTATCATCAACGCCGAAACCGTGCAGGATATGCATCTGGCTCATATGCCGACGGGCGGCACTCCGGCTCTTCCGGAAGTGACGCCGGCCGATTACGGACTGGGCTGGTTCATCGATTCCTACAAGGGCCATGTCAGGGTTCACCACGGCGGCAATATCGACGGCTTTTCAGCTCTGGTCAGCATGCTGCCCGGAGATAACATCGGATTTGTGGTCCTGGCCAATATGAACGGAACCCCGCTGCCCGAACTTCTCGTCCGTCACGCCACCGACCTCCTCCTGGGTCTCAGTGAGCGGGACTGGATCGGCCTGACCATGAAACAGATGGAGGCCGGTCTGAAGAGCGCTGAGGAGGCGGAAAAGAAAAAGGAAACGCGTCGGGTGAAGGGGACCAAACCGGCCCATAAGACGGCCGATTATGTGGGAACGTACACCCATCCCGGATACGGCAGACTGGACATTCTGCTTGAAGGCGGTCAGATTCGCAGTGTCTACAACGCCATGCGAACACCTCTTGAGCACTGGCATTACGAAACATTCAACGGGCTCGAGGCGGAAGATCCGACCTTCAAGGATATGAAGTACACTTTTGAAACCGACGTCAACGGGTATGTGGCGGCCGTCCGTGCTCCTTTTGAGGCAACCATCGGAGACATCCGCTTTGTTAAAGAGCCGGACAATCGCCTTTTCGATCCGGAATACCTGAAAACACTCGTTGGGGAATATGCCCTGGCAACCCAAAAGGTCACAATCGCCCTCAGAGGCGCCGCCCTCACCCTGACCGTTCCCGGCCAGAAGGCCTATACGCTTGTCCCCACGCTGGGGAATGAGTTTTATTTCAAGAGCGTTCCGGTCATTACGGTGAGTTTCAAATCGGACAAATCAGGTGAAGTGACGGCCCTGCTGCTCAATCAGCCCGGCGGCGTTTTTGAAGCCAAGCGGATCAAAAAGACGGAAGAGAAAAAATAGGAAGAATCTGGACTGCCAGTTTGGTGCAAATATTTTCAAATAACAAGGTTAATATGTGTTGATTGCTTTCAAATAACTAGGGTTTATTGAAATCTCTGGTTTAAGAGGGCATGAATAGGCTGATCGAACACAAGGTAAAGGTAAGGCATGGCCAGAGGTGTCTTTATCCCAGATGTTTTTGACCCAGGAGGCGGCCTGACGGAGGGCCGGAACAAAAGCGGTCGTCCTCCAGTGACTGATGCCTCTGATAACTTGGAGCTGGACCTTCATTCCTTTCTCTTTTAAAGTTTTGACGATGGCCTCCACCGACTCCATCGGGAACAGCTCGTCCCCGTCGCTGTGGATGATGTAGAAGGGGATGTCGTGAATGAGGGCCAGCGTTTCCTCCGTTGTTCGGGCGGCCATAGGGATGGCGGCCGAGAACAGGCCGGGATGACGCGCCGCCAGGTGATAGGTCCCGATGCCCCCCAGGCTGAATCCCGTCAGCAGGATTTTCCGCTCATCGATTTTGTAATCCGATAGAAGGGCTTTTATCAGGCCGATGACGGCCGTTTCGGAGACGGGGGATGTCCAACTGCGGTCCGGACAGTCGGGGGCCAGGATGAGAGCGTTCAACCCCTTCAACGCCGGCAGCACCAGAAGTTTCAGGTATCCGCGGCCGTAAAAAGGCGTCACCTCACCGCCATAGTGAAGGGCTACGACCAGGGGCTGCGGCTTTTCGGGATCGTAGGTGTCGGGGATGGAGAGGGTGTAGCGCAGCGTCGATCCCCCGGAGTTGGTTGTCGTGATCTGGTGAATTCCCGGTGTCCGGGGCGGACGGCAAGGAAGGGACTCTGGGTAGCGAGCC
>JAHIPL010000117.1 GCA_018894615.1 Acidobacteriota bacterium
CCTCTTCGCCAATGGTCGTTCCCCTTGTCCCCGGTTCCGTTCTCGAAATAGACGATAGCCAGAGAAGGCTTATCAATCGCTATGGGAAGAATATTTTTAGGAGCGAGTAACTTCCAGGCCAAAAAGGCAAGGATGATTCCGACCGCGGCAAAAATAGGAATGAGCATTTTTTTCGGCCCTAGAGTCACTGTAATCTGCTTGGATGTGGTGGTTTTTCGTTGGGAGACCAACGTTTTTGTCACAGGAAGTTCTGTGTTGAGACGTTTGAGTTCCTCCAACAATTCGACGACATTGGAATATCGGTTTTCCTTCTCTTTTTCAAGACACTTTAAAATCAAAAGGTTTAAGTTGTCATCAATCCGGGGATTAATCTCCTGAGGGTTTTTTGGAATCTCGCCTTTGTGTTTCATGGCGATACTGAGATGAGTCTCGCCTTTGAAAGGAAGTTGACCGGTGGCCATTTCATAGAGGACGATGCCGAGGGAATAGATGTCGGAACGTCGATCCACCTCCTTGCCCTCAGCCTGTTCAGGGGACATATATTCCGGGGTGCCGATCATTGTTCCGACACCGGTGATCCCTTTGGACTTTAAGGACCTGGCAATCCCGAAGTCCATGATCCGGATGGCGCCTTCCCGGTCGATCATAATATTCTGAGGTTTGAGGTCCCGGTGGACAACACCATGTTTATGTGCTTCAAGCAAACCCTGACAGATCTGGATCCCGATCGAGACTGTCTTTCCCGGGCCCAAAACTCCAATCATGCTCAGCATGCTTTTAAGATCCTCGCCGGGAACATATTCCATGGTGATGTAATAATTCCCTTTGTATTTTCCCAGATCATACATGCGGCAGATATTTTTATGGGTCACATTCCGGGCCGTCTTGAGCTCGTTCCGAAAGCGTTCAATCATATCCTCATCTGCAGCGATCTGGGGTTTCAGCAGCTTCAGGGCGATCTTTTCGTTCAACTCCATATCCAGGGCTTTATAGACCCGGCCCATGCCGCCTCGGCCCAGTTCTTCTATTATCTGGTAGCGGTCGGCGAAAGCGCTGCCAGTCTCAAGTTTCAGGATCGCGCTCTTCAGGGTTTGAGTTGCGGAAGATGAAGAATCATCCGTTTTCGATAGGCGAAAACTGCATTTGGCACAATATTGGGAATCATCAGGATTTTCAGCCAGACAGCTAGGGCATTTCATATCCCCTCCCCTTGTGCTCAAGGATACTTGCAGTTGTTTAAAAACACAAGAAATAATAAGGCGGGAAATGGGGTGTCCCCCCCCTCTACCGGCCTTGTCGATGATTCAGCGCCGTTTCTTGTCGCCCGTCTGCTCTTCGTCCTTGCTGATCTCGATCATGTCGACCGTGCTGGAATAGTCGCCCAGCAAATGTTTGCAGAAATAGTCGCTCCTCAGCCAGAAGAAATATTCGTTCATATCGCCAAAACCGTGCCGCTGACCCGGAAAAATGAAGAAGTCGAACCGCTTGTTGGCCTTAATCAAGGCGTTGGCCAGTCGGATGGTGTTGCCGGGGTGGACGTTGTTGTCGATGTCGCCCGTGCAGATGAGCAGGCGGCCCTTCAGGTTTTTGGCGATTTCGGAGTTTTTCTCGATGTCGTAGCGGAAGGAGACGGCGCCCTTGTCGTCCTCGATCTCATCCACACCGTGGTGCTTTTCACTCCACCAGCGGTTGTAGATGTTGTTTTCGTGGTTTCCGGCCGACGAGACGGCGACCTTAAAGAAATCGGGGAAAACGAGCATGGCGGCCGTGGACATGAATCCTCCTCCCGAGTGGCCGAAAATGCCCACCTTGTCGATGTCGATGAAGGGGTGGCGGATGGCCAGCTGCTCCAGGACATATTTTTTATCGGCCAGGCCGTAATCGCGGAGATTTTCGTAGCCGAAGTTGTGATACCACTTGGAACGGCTGGGGTGCCCGCCCCTGTTGCCGAGGGTGACCACGATAAAGCCGAACTGAGCCAGGCGGTCTGTGCGGTCCATGCGGACGGAGAAAGCCTTGTCCACGGCTTCGGTCTGGGGGCCCGGGTAGACGTAGGCAATGACGGGATACTGCTTGGATTCATCGAAGTCGAAAGGCTTGTAGATGACGCCGTAGATGTCCGTGATCCCGTCGTCGGCCTTGGCCTTGAAGGGTTCTGGAAATGTGTATCCCGTTTCCATCAGAAGGGACAGATCGGTCTCTTCCAGGTCCATGAGGGTGTTGCCCTGAGAATCTTTCAGGACGGCTTTGGGCGCGGTGTTGACCCGGGAAAAATTGTCCACAAAAAAGCGGTTCGAGTCGTTCAGGCTGACCCGGTGGGTGAAATTGCCGGTGTTCAGCAGCTTCAGCCCCGTCCCGTCGAGATTGATGCGGTAGAGGTGAAGATAGTAAGGGTCCTCATCCTTCTCGCGGGCGTTGGCCGTGAAATACATGACCCGGTTTTTTGTGTCGATTCCCTCGATGCCGTCGCAGTGCCAGGAGCCGGAGGTGAGCTGTTTTTTGAGCTGCCCCTGCCCGTCGTAAAGATAAAAATGGGCCCAGCCGTTCCGCTCCGACCACTGGACGAGCTCCATCCCGTTGTTGATGAATCCCAGCGCCCGGGTTTCGACGTAGGTGTTCATCCGCTCTTCGACGAGAACGGTCACGTCTCCGGTGGCCGTGTCGGCCACACAGATATCGATCCGCTTCAGGTCGCGGCTGGTCCGGGAGAAATAGAGTTTGTCCGGTGTTTCGGACAGCCAGGTGGAAACCCGGAAATCATCGTCGCGCGAGCCGGCCTTTATGGGAGCCCGCATGACGGAGAGGTCCTGGTCCTTGAACGCGTCGGCCTTGACCTGAAGCTTGGCCTTCGTTTCCATGTCGAACACCCAGAGCTCGTTCTGAGGGGCTTCCTTTTCACCCGGCATTTGGTACTTGTAGGTTTCCAGCGTGGGCCGGGGATCGGCGATGTTGTTGATGACCCACAGGTCCTTGACCTCCCGTTCGTCCGCCCGCATCAGGGCGAATTTTTTTGAATCGGCCGACCAGACGAGGTAGGCCGGTTTACGCTTGTCCTTGTTTTCCTTTTTCGTGACGTTGGTCTCCCCGCGCCCCATGGATTGATGCCATCCGTAATCCTCGACACCGTCGTCCGTGAGCTGGAATTCTTCAATGGTTTTGTCGTCGGGATCCTTCAGCCACTTGTCATAGCTGTCTTTGTTCATGTAGAAAAGATTGTTGTCGCGGCCGAAGATAATCACATTCTGATCAGGGGAAAAAGCGGCCCAGCGGGGACGGTCCGGTTCGGGAACAAAATTCTCGAGCAGAGTCAGTTTGCCCGATGCGATGTCGTATTCGAAGTGATGGAATTTTTTAGCCGCTTCTTCGGCTTTTTCCCATTCGCTTTTTTCCTTTTTCTTTTTGTCGTCCTTGTCTTTGTCCTCAACCTTCTGTACGTCTTTCTGTTCGTCTTTCTGTTCGTCCTTCTTTTTATCCTCCAGTTCTTTTTTCTTCGCCTCTTCCTCTTTTTTCTTTTCCGCTTCCAG
>JAHIPL010000118.1 GCA_018894615.1 Acidobacteriota bacterium
CTTTCTAAAAGATTGTCCGGAATGGCCGAGCAGTTGATGACCATGAACGGCTTGGATTTTCTTCGGCTCAGATGGTGGACGGCCTGGGCCAGAATATCTTTGCCCGTCCCGCTGTCACCCTGGAGAAGAATGGCAGACACTTCGCTACGGGCCACCGTCCTGATGAGATTCAGAACTTTTTTCATGACCGCGGATTCAGCGATGATGCCGTCCAGGTCAAACTCCTTTTCTTCTTTCTGCTTGTAATAGGCGACGGTGTCCTTGAGCGATGCCATTTCCAGCGCATTGGTGAGCACGCCTTTGAGCTTGACGTAATCGATGGGTTTGACGATAAAATCATAGGCACCGAAACGCATAGCTTCCACGGCCCCGTCCACCGTTCCGTAAGCCGTGATCATGACCACCGGGACGTCCGGCCAATCTTTCCTGATTTTCGGCAGCAGTTCGGTTCCGAGAAAATCCGGGAGATTGACATCCAGCAGGATGAGATCCGGAAGTTCCTCTTCGATGGCCTTCAATCCGCCTGCGCCGTCTTCGGCTTCAAAAACGGCCAGGTTCCACTCCGACAGTTTCTGATTCAGGCCCCAGCGGATGAGCTTGTCGTCATCGATGACCAGAATCTTGTTTCTGATCATGACGTGCCGGCCTTATCCGGCAAATGAAAGGAGAATGTCGTTCCCTCATCCACCACACTTGAAACCTGGATGGTTCCTCCGTGCTCCTCTACGATCCGTTTGCAGATGGATAATCCCAGTCCCGTCCCACCCTTCCGTGTTGTGAAGAAGGGCTTGAAGAGGTCCGGTATTCGCTCGGGCCTGATGCCCCCTCCCGTATCCGCAACGGCCAGCTTAAAACGCAAGGGATCGGAAAAACCGGCGGTGATGGTCACCCGTCCCTCTTCCTCGATCGCATCGATGGCGTTCAGCAGAAGGTTGAGCACAACTTCCTGAATCTTGTTCTCGTCCATCCACACGGGCCGTTTTTCCCCTGTTGTCTTTATGGAGAAACGGATATTTTTCTTTTTCGTCTGGGCCCGGGCAATGGTCAGGGCGGATTCGACCGCCGGAAGAGGATCCAGAAAGCGGGGATCCATCTGTTTCGGCCGGGCGTAGTGCAGCAGGTCCTGGACAATGTGATGAATGCCGTCCACCTGGCGGATCATCTCCTGGAAAATTTCTTTGCGCAGGTCCGCATCCGGCGTCTGCTCCTCAAGTATTTCCAGCGCCCCTTTGACGCCCGCGATGGGATTTTTGATTTCATGGGCCAGGCCGGCCGCCAACTCGCCGATGGAAGCCAGGTGGCCGGCCCGGAGCATTTCCTGCTCGTGGAGGCTCTTGATTTTTTCGTCCGCCTGCCTGACTTTGTCGGCCATTCGATTGAAGGACTGTGTCAGGTCTCCGATCTCGTCCATCTTGCGGGGTTCCAGATAAGCCGATAAATCCCCCGCCTCCAGTTTTTTCATTTCATCCTTCAGCTGCGACAGAGGGCGGTTGATGATTTTTTCAAACAGGCGGATGATGATATAGATGAGCACAGAGAGCAGGACAACAGCGATCAGGAAGCCGCGCAGCTGATTGGCCCGGATGTGCCGCTGTGTTTCCCTGGTGTCGATGGTCACCTCGAGGATTCCGTTCAGCTTGATCTCCGGCGCATGGCAGCTGAAGCACTCCGGCCTGTTTTTGATGGCCATGTAACTGATATCGGGATTGACCGATTTGACGGTTTTTGGTTCGGACTCCTCCCACCACTTGAGATGATTTCGAATAAATTCGGCTGTCTCCTCTGACACGGCTCCGCCCATCTCGGACGGAAGGGAGGAACTTTTGATCCGCCCCGCCGTATCCAGGACCCGGATGGTCTGAATGCGGATCGAGCCCACCAGCCGGCCGATGATGTAGGGAACATTATCCGCCTGATTCTGATTCATCTGGTGAATGACGTTGCATTCGATCATGGAGCTGATGAGCTCGGACCTCTCCCTGTTGAGTTCCCGCATGAAGGTTCTCTGGGACGTCAGGTACATGAGGGTCAGAAGCAGCACCGATATCAGCCCGATGACCATCACATGCAGAATGATCTTCTGCCGGAGGGTCCAATCGATCAGCCTGCGTTTGTTTTTCATTGACTTTTATGAAAAACGGATCTTCCAGGAAGTCCCGCCTTTTCCGATAATTGAACTCCGCCCCTCGAGCCGGCGGACCAGTTCTTCGATGACCAACCCCCCCAGTTTTCCGTTCGGAAGGATATTCCCCAAATCCGGCATCCCGATTCCATTGTCACTGACCGTCAGGCTAAAAAACCCACCCTCATATGACAGGGTCAGCGTTATCTTGCCTTCCCTTCCATCGGGAAACGCATGGCGGACGGCATTGGTGATCAGCTCATAACAGAGATAGGACACACGGAGGGCACGATTCAGGTCCACCTTCAGGTCTTCGATTTCACTTTCTACAAAAACGGGGCGGGTTCCAAGCCGGTGCAGGTCGATCAGATAGGAGATGAGGGCTCTAAGGAGAGGCATTATTTCCACCTTCGAGAGGGAAAGAGAACAAAACACCCTGTCTTCGATGAAGGCCATGGCTTTCACCCGTTCCACGTGTGATTCCAGGATGGTCAGGTCCGCGTGCTTTTCTCTGGCTTCCCCGATCAGATCTTTAACCCGGTCGCACAGCCAAGCCTGAAAGCGGCTGCGATCCTGAAGCTCTTCCAGCAGTAAACGCTTTTCCTCCTTCGACGACCAGATGAGGTCCTCCGCCAGTTTCCGCTCACTGATGTCCCGGACGACGCTCTGAATGATTTTCCCCCCACGATAATCAACCAGGCGGGCGCTCACTTCCACAGGCATTGGAGTCCCGTCCTTCCGGAGGTCGGCCGATTGAAAAAGAGCCACGCCTTCCGTCGTCAGTTGTTCTGTTCTTTCCTTGATTTTAGCGGAGAATTCGGCCGTCACCAGGCGTTCAAGAGGCAGGCTCATGATCTGTTTTTTGGTGTATCCCAGACGCATGTACATGCTCCTGTTGATATCGATGATTCGTCCCTCAAGATCATGAAGGATGATTCCGTCGTTGGCATTGTCGAAATACATCTGGTAGCGGCGCTCGGATTCCCTGGCGGAGGCGAGCAGCTTCTCATGCGCCTGACGGTGTTTTTCCAGCTCCGTCACTTTGGCTTTCAGTCTTTCCAGTTCCGACATCGGGCTCCTTTGAATATGCATATTGGGATCAACAAGAATAATAACCGGTTACATGCCCCTTATTTACTACACGAACCGTATAGGAAAAGTCAACCGGGGTCAGGCCTCGATATTTTACACTTTCGCTTGATTCATCACTGAATATTGAAGTTCTTAGAATAAACAAGGATCCTTCTAATCAAGAGTTCCCCTTCATCAACAGTCACCGGAACCTCGATGTATAATATCGAGGCCTGACCCCCATTTGATTTGAGGGGGGATCTGTACTATTATTTTGGTTTGCCCTGCCGGCAGCCGATCGAAAGGAGATTCTCCCTTGAAAAAAGACATTCTGCGTTCCCTTCCTTCCGTGGACGGTCTTCTGCAGGAAGAACATATTCAGGCTTTAATCCTCGTCTACGGACGGGAATCCGTCACTCATACCACCCGTCACATCCTTTCGGACCTGCGGGAGTCTATCCTCGGGGATGAATCGGCAGCGGCGGAATTAAGCCCCTCCACAATAGAACGAATTCTTAAAGGAATTGAGAATCATCTCAAAATCAAATACATCCCCTCTCTCAGAAAGGCCGTCAACGCAACAGGCGTCATTCTGCACACGGGACTGGGGCGGGCCGTTTTGCCTCCCGAAGCGGTGGAGGCCGTGAACGACGTCATCACGGGCTACTGCTCTCTGGCCGTGGATATCGAGTCGGGACGGAGGGGGCACCGGGACATCCATCTCGAAAACCTCCTTTGCGAACTGACAGGAGCGGAGGCGGCGACCGTGGTCAACAACAACGCCGCAGCCACCATGCTCATCCTCAACACCCTGGCCCAGGGCAAAGAGGTCATCCTCAGCCGCGGTCAGCTCGTCGAAATCGGCGGCTCCTTCCGCATGCCCGACGTCATGGCCGCCAGCGGCGCCGTTCTGCGGGAAGTGGGCACGACCAACAAAACCCACCTCAAGGACTATGCCGCCGCCATCCATGAGGAAACCGGCGCTCTGATGCGGGCCCACCACAGCAATTACCGCATTTTGGGATTTTTCTCGGAACCAGGCATCAAAGATCTGGCTGAACTGGCCCACCGCCACAACCTGCCCCTGATCGATGACCTCGGCAGCGGCGCCCTCGTCGACCTGCAAGCCTTCGGTCTGGAAAACGAGCCCCTTGTCCGTGAAAGCCTCAAAGATGGAGCCGACGTCATCTGTTTCAGCGGGGACAAACTCATCGGAGGTCCCCAGGCGGGAATCATCGTGGGCCGGCGGGACATCATCAAGCGGATTCGAAAAAATCCGCTCTCCCGGGCTTTCCGTACAGGGAAAATGACCATCGCCGCCATGGAAGCCACCCTGAAGCTGTTCCTGCGTCCGGATCAATTGACGGAAAGACACCCCGTCTACCGCATGTTCGCCGAGTCCCTCCCCGCCCTCAACCGCCGCGCGCTTCGGCTGCGGAGACGGCTGCGTGCCACCGTTCCGGAAGGAGTGGACATCTCGGTCATCGACGGCCGCTCCCAGATCGGCAGCGGCTCGGCTCCCGTCGAAACCCTCCCAACCCGTCTTCTCCGCATTTTTTCCGAAACGGAAACACCCGACAACCTGGCCGGAAAGCTTCGATCCTGTTCACCGCCCGTTTTCTGCAGGGTCCAGAAGGACTCCCTGCTTTTTGACATGCGGACCATTCATCCCAAAGAAGACGCCGTCATCCTTCAGGCGCTGACGGACGTATTGAACTGAGGAGCACACTCATGCCTGACCCGAAAAGAAGAGCCGTCGTCATGGGGCGGTCCCGCAAGCTCGGACACTGCATCTGCAATCCCAAGCTGCCCTGCCCCTGCGACATCTACAACAAAAAACACGTCTGCCTCTGCGCCGGTGAAAGACTGCCCGACGCCCCTGAAAAAGTGGAATTGACCAAATTCGTTGAGAGTGCGGGGTGCGCCTCCAAGATCAGCCAGAACGACCTTAAGATCGCCCTGGCCGGGCTTCCTCCGGTGACCGACCCGCGTGTCCTTATCAGTTCCGACACCTGCGACGACGCGGGCGTATTTAAAATTTCGGACGACCTGGCCCTTGTGCAGTCCGTAGACGTTTTCACTCCCAACGTGGACGATCCTTACACCTTCGGACAGATCGCGGCCGCCAACTCGGTGAGCGACATCTACGCCATGGGCGGAACGCCGCTGACGGCCCTGTCCATCATCGCTTTTCCCATCGAGAAACTCAACCATTCCGTCATGAACGATCTCCTGCGGGGCGGCATGGACAAGATGGCGGAGGCGGGCGTCTCCGTCATCGGCGGCCACAGCCTCAAGGACAACGAGGTGAAATTTGGATTCGCCGTAACCGGAACGATCGATCCGAACAAAATGGTCACCAACAATTCGGCCGAACCCGGTGACGTGCTCATCCTGACCAAACCGCTCGGCGCCGGAATCATCAGCTTCGCCCACCAGCTCGACAGGGCCTTCCCTTTTAACATCCAGGAGATCAGCATCTCCATGGCGACCCTCAACAGGGAAGCGGCCGAAGTCATGCGGGAGAAGGGAATCCGGTGCGGGACGGATGTCACCGGATTCGGTTTGATGGGGCACCTGGCCGAGATGGTTGTTCAGAGCAAGGTCACCGCCGAGATCACGACCGGAAGCATCCCACTCTTCGGGGACGTCCTGATGTTCGCGCAGCAGGACCTCATCTCGGGCGCGGTGGAGAGAAACCGGGAGTTCGCTTCGACAATCGTTTCCTTCGGCGACGACATCGGCCCGGACTGGCTGGCCGTTCTCTTCGACCCGCAGACATCGGGAGGCATTCTTATGGCCGTGCCGGAAAAGGAGGCACATTCCACCCTGACGCTGCTAAGGGAAAAGGGCATTTCCGCCGCATCCATTATCGGCCGGATCACGGAAAAATCCGACGGCCGCATCATCGTGAGGAGCGCGCTCTAACCCATGCCCGGAGCAGAAAAGGATATCCGGCACGTCATCATCGGCACGGCCGGCCACATCGACCACGGCAAAACGGCCCTCGTCAAAGCCTTGACCGGAATCGACGCGGACTCGCTCAAGGAGGAAAAAAAGCGGGGCATCACGATCGAGCTCGGCTTTGTCTTCATGGACACCCCGCTTCCGGACAGGCAGGTCGTCTTTATCGACGTTCCGGGACACGAAAAGCTGATCAAAACCATGGTCGCCGGAGCCAGCAACATCGACGCGGTCCTTCTCGTCATCGCCGCCGACGAGGGCATCAGCCTGCAGACCCGGGAACACTTCGACATCCTCCGCATCCTGGACATTTCCGGAGGATTGATCGTCCTGACCAAAGCGGACCTGGTCGACGACGACCGTCTCACGGAACTCCGGGAAGAGGTCGGGCGGTTCACCGAAGGGAGTTTTCTCGAAGACGCCCCGGTCCTGGCCGCCTCCGCTTTGACCGGCAAAGGAATCGAAGATCTTCGCACCGCCCTTCTCGCTATCGCCCGTCAGGGCCGAATCCGGCGGGACAGTGGAATTTTCCGTATGCCCGTCGACCGCGTCTTCACCATGCAGGGATTCGGAACAGTTATTGCCGGAACCGTCCTCTCGGGGACCGTTCAGCCGGGAGATGAGATCATGATTTTTCCCGACGAGCTGCCGGCCAAAATCCGCGGAGTGCAGGTCCACCATGAAAAAAAACCGGAATCTCACCTCGGCAAGCGGACGGCGCTCAACCTGACCGGTGTCAAAAAAGAGCAGATCAAACGCGGGCAGACGGCCGCCGCTCCCGGGTCCCTCATCCCCACGCTGCGCCTGGACGCCCGTTTGGCCTTGCTGCCGTCCGCTCCACCCCTCAAAAACCGCACGCGGCTTCGACTTCACACGGGAACGTCGGAGATCATCTGCCGCATCCACCTTCTGGCAGGGGTCAGCCTGGAGCCGGGGGGACAGGCGGTCGTACAGTTCATCCTGGAAGCGCCGACGGCCGCCCTCCCGGAAGACCGGTTTGTGGTCCGCACCTTTTCACCCCTTATGACCATCGGTGGTGGACGAATCCTGGACGCCGCTCCGGCCGCGCACAAACGACGTGATGCCGTCCTCATCGACCGTTTGAACCGATTGGGGGACGAGCCGGTGTCCTTTGTCGAATATCTGATTCTGGAGTCGGGTTCCCAACCTCTGGATGAAACGGAACTGCAAAAAAGGACCGGTCTGTCCGCGAACGAACTCCATACCTTTCTCGCGAATCTGCGGGGGGAGGGGCGAATCCGGTCATTTGGGACGGGTTCCGACAGTCTCTTCCTCCACGGCGAGTGCGGAGACGACCTCAAAAAGGACATCGAGGAAACGGTCACCGGTTTTCTGAGAGAAAATACGGGAACCCTGACTATGACCTACAACCGGCTGCGGGCCCTTTTCGTGCGAAAAACCCATCCTTCTATTTTCTCGGCCCTTCTTCAAGAGCTTTTACAGGCAAAACGTCTCCATCAGAAAGGGGACGATCTCTCGCCGGCCGGTTATGAGATCCAATTCTCGGAACGGGAAGAAAAACTGGCCGCGGCCGTCGAAAAGGCCTACCTGGAAGCCGGGTTTTCTTCACCGCTCGAACAGGATGTCCGGCAGTCGCTTAACATTCCGGAAGAGACTTTTCGAAAAATCGCTTCCGGCCTCGTCACTCGGGGAACGCTTCTCCGAATCGATCCCAAGGTCTCTTATCACCGGCGGACGTTCGAAGAAATTCAAAAAATCATTTTGCAATTTCTGGGGAAACACTCTAGTATAACCATTGCCCGGCTTCGGGATGAGCTTAAGGTCTCCCGGAAGTACGGCCAGGCGATTCTGGAACACCTGGACGAGACGGGCGTCACCAGACGGGTCGGAGACGAGCACGTTCCGGCCTGATACGGGAGGGTATAGGTTCCGGTGGGCCTCCTGGACTTCAAACCCAGTGTGGGGCCGTTGGGTCCCGGGTGGGTTCGACTCCCACACCTTCCCGCCAAGCAACCTCCCCGCCCCCACCCGCCCCCTTCTCGCCACAATCATGCAAATCCAAAATTTTCGCATTTTATCAGATCTTACAAAAGAGATCTCTTAGCAATTATATGGATTTGATTGAAATACATCTGTCCGGTTTTTTTGAGGATGTGAAAAAATGGCTTCTCGGAATAACTTCGATTATGAATGTGGAGACAAGGTAGAGAGGTCAGATGGATCGTTATTCGAAACTTTTTATCTGTTGCTCAAAAAAACCTTTCACTTCGTCCCATGAATAGGTCGTGAGCATATTCAACTCCGGATCCTTCTCCGCGTCGGAAAAATACACAAGGCTTTTGAGAATGTGGTAGATGTTGTAATTTTCTGAACCATATTTCTTTTCGAAAAAAGGAAAAAACTCCTTCAGACTGAGGTTCATATTTTTCAATATGAAATAGAGGTCCACAAAATCCCGTCTGCAACCTCTCGATGAAATTGCGTCGATCTTCATGCATCCAATGTCTTTGAGAGAAGCGATATTCATCCCGAAAAATTCTTGAGGAGTTTCGATAAGAAGATAATCATAGTGAAAAAAACTCACTTTTGTTTCATTGAATCTCCCGACCAATGTTTGTGAATCGGAATAATCAACAACAAAATGGCCGTACTCCTTCAACGTACCCCGTATCTCGCTATGGGAGAATCGTTCTTTAAAGAAAAAGTCGAGGTCATGGGAGATGCGGTGTCCCAGATGCATGGCACATCCCGTTCCCCCGGCGAGGTAGAAAGAAGGGGCGAAGGGGAGAGAGGAAATGATTTCGATACTTTTTTTTGTTCCCTCGTCGATGACGGAGTCAAACATGTGTTCGATCTTCGAGCACGAGATCCCAGAAATTGCGGCTTTTTTCCGATATCCTGCGGCTTATTTTAAGGGTTGAAACGATCTCGGTCAAGGAGTAATGATCAAAGAGCCATTGGACGGCCTTCTCGTCGCCGAATTCCAGAATCCTCTCTATAAGAAAGGAGGCATTTCGCTCAAGATCGATTGAGGCCGGATCGCAGTCCCAGAGAAATGGAATCAATGGTTCGAGATCATTCATAACATTGTATTATATCACAACTCTACCCCGACATTCTTTCAGATACCCGCTTCCTTCCGGATTTGATCCCAGTTCTTTATCCGGTAGCGGTTGATGTGGTTTTAAGAAAGGTTTTCTTCGGCCTGGGAGCGGCGGAGGTAGAAGGGCTCGACATCCAGGTGGTTCAGGCCCTCGCCCCTGTTCAGCATGTCGTATCCCAGCAATCCCACCTCTGCGGCGATAAAGGGGGAGCGGCGCGGAAAGCGGGCTTTGTCGCCGATGTATTGAAAGAGTTTATCCCTGTAAAGGACCGACCCCGATCCCATAAACGAAATCACCCGGCGGGAAGGGAGAAGCGAGAAAAAACGGTCGGGTTTGTAGGCAGCCTGGGGGACAACCTCCACCAACCGCCCCTTTCTCCATTCGAACAGGGCGGCATAGACCTCTCCTTTTTTGGCGTCCAGCAGCGGGCAGAGAAGCCGCGACTGGGGGTGGTGGAGCTTCAGGGCCAGGGCTTCTAGGGTGGAGACGGGAGCGATGGGTTTGTCCGCCGCCATGGCAAAGGATTTGACTGTACTCATCCCCACCCGGATACCCGTGAACGAACCGGGGCCGGCGGCCACCGCATACCCGTCTACATCAAGGATGTTCCGTCCGATCTTTTTTAGAAGAAAATCAACGGCGGGCAGGAGTTGCTCGGAGTGGCTGAGGCTCGTCTCGCCGTTGATCTCGGCCAGAAGTTTCCCGTCACGTAAGAGAGCCGTCGATCCGGAGGGCCTTGTCGTGTCCACCGCCAGAAGAAGCATGGCTATTTCACTCCATCTGACTCTATGGCTTTTCCGTAGGCGAAAAGCCCCCCCGTCTCATAAACGGCGACCTGGACACGGCTCATCCCTTCCGTTTCGAACACCGATCCCTTCGTGATATTTTTCCCTTTCCCGGTTCGAAGATCGATCTCGATCCTGTCGCCGTTCTCAAGCGTCCCGTCCTGAATCCAATCGGACAGTTCGAGACATCGAAGGAGAGGAAAGCCGGAGTTGACCGCATTCCGGAAATAGATGGCGCCGAATGACGGAGCGAGGATGGCAGCCACACCCAGCGCCCGGAAACAGTCCACCGCCTGCTGCCGCGACGAACCCGCCCCGAAATTGCGGCCGGCAGCCAGGATGTCCCCCGGTTCGGCCATGGAAAAAAAGTCCTCCCAGCCCTTGAGGTTTCCAAGGGCATACTGTCCCATCTCACCGATATCCGTGATGTGCAGGTGGGCGTTGTGGTAGATTTGATCGGTGTCGATGTCCTCGATCAAATGCCCCCCTTCGGCCAGCACCCAGACTCTTCCGCTGAAAACGGTATCTTTGCTCATCGGACATCCTCCGGCCCGGTGATCTCACCCGCGAGGCAGGACGCGGCGACCACGGCCGGCCCTGTGAGGTAGATCTCACCTTTCCCCTGCTTTCCAGCGAAGTTGCGGTTTCCCGTGCTGACCTGGACCTCCCCCTTTCCCGTAAGGCCGATGTGCCCTTCGGCGCATCCGCCGCAGCCGGGATTGCTGATGACCGCTCCGCTTCTGAACAGGCTGGCGAGGACTCCGTTCCGCAGAATGTCATCATAGACCCGGCGAGTGGCGGGCACCATTTTGAGCATGACGCCGGCCTTCACTTTCCGGCCGTCCAGGATGCGGGCCGCGGCGGCAAAGTCCTCGGCCCGGCCGTTGGTGCAGGATCCGATGAATCCGGAGTGGATGGGCGTTCCTTGCAGCTCCTCGACGGTTTTGACGTTCGTCGGTAGAAAGGGCGCAGCGGCGAGCGGTGTCAATCCGTCCACGTCCACCGTGATTTCGTCCGCATAGGAGGCAGCGGGATCCGGCGCCAAATTTGAAAAATCCTTCCCCGTCAGGGCCCTGTAATCGGCGGCGAAGGCTTGCCCCATCTCAGGAATAAATCCGATGATGCCGGCCATCTCCGTCACCATGCTGCACAATGTGATCCGGCCTGCCAGACCCAGCCGCTTTACGGGATCTCCGAAAAATTCGATGGACCGAAGGGCCCCTCCGGTCGTCCCCAGGGCTCTGATGACGGCCAGGGTCAGGTCCTTGGCGTCCGTTTCAGGAGACGGTATTCCGGTCAGATTGACGCGAATGGATTCAGGAACCTCGAACCAGGTCCGGCCGGACTTGAAAGCAAAGGCGATGTCCACATCCCCCATGCCCTGGCCGAAGCAACCGGTCGCACCCAGGATATTGAGGTGGCTGTCCGTCCCGACCACCGTCCCACCGGACGCCGCCAGCCCCTCCTCGATCAGGACGTGGGAGCCAATCCCCGCATCCACATCGAACACCCGGAATCCTTTTTTGCGGGCGAACTCCCGACAGAACTGCTGGTTGTCGGCGTAGCGGATGGAACAGGCGGGCACACAGAGGTCGAAGGTGAAAAATGTTTTTTTCGGATCGGCGACGGGCGCCTCACCGTACTCGCGGTCGAAATGCCGGACCACGTTGGGCCCTCCGAAATCCCGCGCGGAGCGGACGTCCAGATCGAGCCAGATGACTTCCCCCGCCCGCACGTCGTCCCGGCTGCGGCGGCTCAGAATTTTCTCGATAACCGTCAGACCCATGATTTTTCACAGCTCGGCGGCGACGGCCCGACCCATGTCAAGAGTGGTGGCAGAGCCTCCCATGTCGTAGGTCCGCACCTTTCCGGCCTTGATCACGGCGGCGACGGCCCCTTCGAGGGCGACCGCCTTGTCCGTCTCCCCCAGCCATTCAAGCATCATCTTGACCGCCAGGATCATGGCCGTGGGATTGACCTTGTACATCCCGTCGTATTTGGGGGCCGAGCCGTGGGTTGGTTCAAAAACGGCATAATTCTCGCCGATGTTGCCGCTGCAGGCGAAGCCCAGTCCGCCGACGAGCTGCGCGCCCAAGTCGGAGATGATGTCGCCGAAGAGATTCTCGGCCACCAGCACATCGTAATCCTGGGGATTCTTGACCAGCCACATGGCCATGGCGTCGATGTTGGCCTCCCAGAAGGGAACATCGGTGTAGTCCCCGGCCATTTTGCGTGCGATATCCAAAATGAATCCGCCCGTTTCGCGCAGCACGTTAGGCTTTTCCACCAGGGTCACCGAACGGCGCTTGTGCAGGCGGGCGTAATCGAAGGCGCTCTTCAGGATGCGCGTGCAGCCCTTTCGGGTCATGATCCGCGTCGAGAAGGCGATGTCCTCCTCGGGTGTATCTGCGAATTTTTTCATCTTGGGGTGCTGCATCAAGGCCTGCTTGACATCGGCCGGCAGGGGATGGAACTCCACACCGGCGTACATCCCCTCGGTGTTCTCCCGGAAAATAACGAGGTCGATATCGTCCCGGTAGTTGAGCGGATTTCCGGGATAGGCCTTGCAGGGGCGGAGATTGGTGTAGAGGTCAAATTCCTGCCGCAGGCGGACGATGGGGCTGAAATAGACATACCCCTTGTCGCGGAGCTGCGGGTCGAGCTCCAGCCAGGCGTCCTCTCTTGGTTTGGAGGTGATAGCACCGAAGAGGCAGGCGTCCGTCTGTTTGAGCATGTCCGTCGTACGCTCGGGAAGAGGATTACCCTCCCTGCACCAGAATTCCCAACCGATGTCCCCGTGGACATATTCCGCATCCAGACCCAGTTTATCGAGAACGATTGTTGCCGCCTCGACCACATCCTTTCCCACTCCGTCGCCGGGCAGGACTGCAATCCTGTACTTGGCCATAAAAAACTCCTTTTTTATTTATTAAATGATAATGACAGGATGATAACCCACTCCCCCAAAAAGTTCAATCGATGTAAATAATCGGGGTCAGGCCACGAAATTTTACATTACATGATCACAGGCTGAACTCCCCCTTTTTGAAGCGATGTAAAATTTCGTGGCCTGACCCCGGATTTATACATTAAGCGAGGTTGAAGCCAAGGCCAGGAGCGGAGGAAGGGTAAAGATACCCGTCCTTTAACATAACGGCGCCCGCAGCCGGATCATTCAGGAGGTCCAGATGGCCGTCCAGGTCGGCGTAGACGATATTGGGCCGGGCCAGGGCAAAGTGGAGCCCCGCGGCGATGGCCAGGGCCGATTCGTCCATGCAGCCAACCATAACCTCCAGTCCGGCCGCCCGGGCCACGGAATTGATCTGGAGGGCGACGGCGATACCGCCCACCTTCATCAGTTTGATGTTCACCATATCGACCAGATTGCGCCGGGCCAGCCGGAAAGCGTCCCGCAGCGTCATCAGGCTCTCGTCCGCCATGACCGGAATGGAC
>JAHIPL010000119.1 GCA_018894615.1 Acidobacteriota bacterium
TCAGATTTCCACAAAGAATTGCTTCGATCAAAATAAACCCTCGCTCTCGTTTAATTCCCTTCTTGCCACAACTTATTGAGTAATTACTGATAAATAATATAATTACATCGTTTTCAGGGGGTTGACTTTTTCCTGTTGATCGGATTAGGAATCCGTCGCTCTATCCATACTGAGCTACAGGGGTACCTTAAAGGGAATTCATTTTAATCGGTTTCGGCCAAAAATTCAATGCCAGTTACCCGCACCGTCATCACTCTCGACGTCAAGCCCTCCTCCCTCACACAAAAGGAGGCCTGGCCCCCGCCGCCGCCAGCAGCTTTTCCTTGAGCAACGAGTTTCTCTGCACCGGTTTGTCGTTCTTGACGGCGATATAGAGAGCCTTCCAGCTTCCCACGATGACACTCAACCGCTTGGCCCGTGTCAGCGCCGTGTAGAACAGGTTCCTCTGGAGCATGATGAAGTGCTGCGTCATCAACGGAAGCACCACCCCCGCATATTCGCTTCCCTGCGATTTGTGGACCGAAATCGCGTAGGCCAGCACCAGCTCGTTCAGTTCGTCCCGGGTATAATAGACGCTCCGTCCCTCAAACTCGACTTCCACCCCGTAGTTCCGCCCATCGATCCCGCACACCAGGCCGATATCGCCGTTGTAGACTTCCTTGTCGTAGTTGTTGCGGATCTGCATGACCTTATCGTTGAGCCTGATCTCCCTCGTCCCCAGCTTCAGCCCTTCGTTTTCAGGATTCAGCCGTTTCTGCAGCTCCACATTCAGATTGTCCACGCCCACAAGGCCCCGGTACATCGGGCTGATGACCTGGATCTGCGCCGAGCGCGCCGGCAGCCCCAGCTTCTGCGGCATGTGCACCGCACACAGATTCAGAACGGTCTCGAACGCCTTCTCCTCGTCATCCTGATTCATGAAATAGCAGTCGGAATCCTTGTCCCCTTTCTCCGGAAAGACAAGTTTTCCCCCGCTGTTCACCCGATGCGCATTGGTGACGATCAGGCTGTCCTTCTCCTGACGGAAGATCTCATCCAGCCGTACCACCTCGACCCGTTCCGAGGCGATAATGTCCCGCAGCAGATTCCCCGGTCCCACCGACGGCAGCTGGTCCTTGTCTCCGACCAGAATCAGCCTCATCCCGTCCGGCAGCGCTTTCAGCAGGTGAAACATGAGCGGCAGGTCGACCATGGAGAACTCGTCCACGATAAGCAGGTCTCCCGGCAGCGGATTTGCTGCGTTCCGCCTGAACTCCCCTTTCTTCGGGTTATACTCCAGCATCCTGTGAATGGTCCGCGCCTCGATCCCCGTCGCCTCGGCCAGCCGCTTGGCCGCCCGCCCCGTCGGAGCCGCCAGTTGAATCCCTTTTCCTTCCCTCTGCGCTATGTCCACAACCGCCCGCACAATGGTCGTTTTTCCCGTTCCCGGTCCCCCGGTGATGACCAGTATCTTTCGCCGCAGGCTCTCCTCCACCGCCGTCTTCTGCGCCCCGGCGAACTTAATACCCATGTCCGCCTCGGCCCGCGTCACCGCCTTTGCTGTGTCCACCGCAGCCAACGCCGACACCGCCGCGATTTTTGGCCGCACAATCGCCAACCGATGAATCCCCCGCACCACCTCATCCTGGGCCGCGTGGAAAAACGGCAGATAGACCGCCCGGTCGTCCCCCAGTTTCTCCGTCACGATCCGCCGGTCCTCCTCCAGTCGCCGCAGCCCGCTCGTGAACCGCTCCGCCGGTACCTCCAGCTCCCGGCAGCATCCCGCCTCCAGCGCACTCTGCAGTGAAAAGACATGCCCCTGCTCGTTGTCCTTCTCCATCAGATATCGGATGTAGGCCTTCACCCGCTCCGGCGAGTCCGGCTCGATGCCCAGTTTCAGTGCCATCTGATCCGCTGTTTTGAAACCGATCCCCCAGATGTCGTGACAGGCCTGATAGGGATTGGTCTTGAGCACCTGAAAGGACTTCTCCCCGTACTCCTGATAGATTTTGGTTGCCAGGTTGGTCGATACGTTGTGTCCCTGGAGATAGATGATCAGGTCACTGATGCGGCGGTGCTCTTTCCAAGACTTCTGAATCTCGCGCAGCTTCACCGGGCCGATCCCCTCTACCTGTCCCAGCTTTTTCGGACTCTTCTCCAGCACATCGAGAGTCTCATCGCCGAATTTCTTGACGATCCGCCCCGCCAGCGCAGGGCCGATCCCCCGGATCAATCCCGACGCCAGAAACTTTTCCACACCTGTCACCGACGACGGCAACACAGGCGTGTAGGCGTCCACCCTAAACTGCTTCCCGAAACGAGGGTTCATCTCCCACTTTCCGCTCACCTTCAGCACCTCGCCCACGTTGAGCGGCGGAAAGGAGCCGACGATGGTCACCCGTTCGCCGCCCTCCAGGGTGAACCGGCAGACGGTGTAGCCCGTATCCGGGCTGTAGAAGACGATCTGGTCGATGGTTCCGGTCGCGGTGTCCATGGGATTTTCATTTTATCACATCGGGCGCCAAACATTCACCTCCTTGCCATTCCTCCTCAATCATGTTAATAATTTTCCGTGAAGTTTCTGAAGGTCCTCACCAACTCTCTCCTCAGCGGCATCTTTTTTTCAGCCCTCCTCGCCCTTCTCATCTACGACATCAACATCAACATTCCCTTTCAGATCGGATTCTTCCTTCAGCTCACCCTCTACCTCTGTTTCACCTACGGCGTCATCATCGCACTTCTCTGCCTCTTCATCTTTTTTGTCGTCCGGTTCATCAGCGGCCGCGCCTTCAACATCGCTTTTGTGTCCCCTTCCTTCCTCACCCTGAGTTTTTCCTTCCTCACCCTCTTTTATTTCGTCGTCTTCAAATTCAATTACGACTACTTTCTCACCCTCTTTGACGATGTGACGAGAGAACTCATCAAATCCCAGACCTGGGGACTTATTTTTCTCGTGATCTCCGGGTTTCTCATCATTTACGGCGCCTCCCTGTACCGGAAAAAGGTCTTCTTTTTTCTTGCCTATTTCCTACTCTTCGGCGGCCTCATGACTTACTCCGTCTCCCGCCGCGCCGCCTTTCCCCTCCCCGTCAAATCGACCAAAATCACCCGCCTGGCCGTCAATCCTCCGGTAAAAAAAATCACAATCATCGGCCTCTCGGGCATGACTTTCGATATTCTCAACCCGCTCATCACGAAGAACTTGCTTCCCAACATCTCGGAGCTCATCAACAACGGATGCTGGGGCAATCTGCAGTCCTTAACCCCCAGCGACCATGTCCCTCTGACACAGTCCTTCAACACCGGGAAATGGCCTTCCCGCCACCGCGTCCTCTCACCCCTCACCTACCAGCTCCTCAACCTCAAGCAGGAACTGGAAGTGGTTCCTCGCTATATGTTTTTCCGCCAACTTACGCGCATCGGCCTTCTCCTCACCCACCCCCACCAGACACCGTCCGCCGCCAAGGACATCTGGACAATTTTTGAGGAGTTCGGGATCAACGTCATCCGGCGCGACAACCCCTATCCGCTGGAGGTGGCCGAACCCGATGAAAACACCCTCACCCAGTTCGACCTCTTCTACAAAGACCTCAAGTTCGAAACAGAACCCGTTTTCATCGCCCTCAAAAACGCTTTTTACGCAGACAGCCAACGCGAGAACGCCTTCAATACCGAGCGCAAGGCCGGACAACCGGAAATCATTTACCTTCTCCTTGACGGCCTGAACACGGTCGAGTCCTTTTTCTACCGCTACAGTTTTCCCGAGCTTTTCGGGGACGTGGATCCGGAGGAAATCACAAAATCCGGAACGGTCATCGAACGCTACTACCAGTTCTACGACAGCATCATCGGCAAGTACCTGAGCGGCATCAAGGAAAATGAGCTTCTCATCGTCTTCTCACCACACGGTACCGAGCCCCTGCCCCTCTGGAAACGGTTCATCGAATTTCTGCTCGGCAACAGCTCGGTCAGCGCCTACCATGACCTGGCTCCGGACGGAGTTGTCTTCTTTTTCGGCCAGGAGGTCGCCCGGCGTAAGACCATCACCGGTGTGCGGCTCATCGACCTCGCCCCCACCATCCTTTATTTTATGGGGATGCACGTCGGCAAGGACATGGACGGCGACGCCCAGCCCCACGTGTTCAGGGAGGAATTCCGTGAAGACACACCTGTGCTGTACATCTCCTCTTACGATGAGTACACGGTCACGATGAAAAAATAAAGCGGGAACCGCCGGGTTTCAGGCGGTCATTTGATGTTTTTGAGCACCCTTCCCCAGCGGGCCTTCGGAATGAAACTCAGGAGTTTTTTGAAGCGGTCGCGCAGGCTGTTTTTCTGCCAGGCGTCCCTCTCCGCCTCATAGGAGAAGTAGATGAGCCAGGGCCGCCCCTTAATGTTTTCCAGAGGCAGGAAACCCCAGTAGCGGCTGTCCATGCTGTTGTCCCGGTTGTCCCCCATGACAAAACAGTATCCGGGAGGCACGACCTGGGGGCCGTAGTTGTCCCGGATGACGTCGTCGTACTGGTAGTATTCGTTTTCGGTGAAGACCTGACTGTCGCTGTGCACCTTGTATTCTTCGGGAACAGGATGATCGTTGATGTAGACCTGCTTGTCCCTTATCTCCACCGTCTCCCCCTCCAGGGCGATCACGCGCTTGACGAAGTCCTTGGACAGGTCGTCCGGGAACTTGAAGACAACGATGTCGTAGCGCTCCAGGGGTTTTCGGGGCTGGAGCGATTTTTCGGGCGATGAAGGCGAAGGGGAATAGGCCATCTTGTTGACCAGAAGGAAATCCCCGATGAGAAGGGTGGGCTCCATGGAGCCGGTCGGGATCTGAAAGGCCTGGACCACAAACGTGATGACAAAAAAGACAAAAATGGACGTCTCGGCGATCAGTTCAAAGAGCTCGCGAATGAAGGACTGTTCTCTCTTTTTTTTATTGCTACGCGTCTCGTTCGGTCCGGAAGCCTTTGTATCTTGATCATCCATAAAAATTGTTGGACTCCTTTGTCATTCAAATGGTTGGGTATTATAGAATAATTCACTCCGCCTGTCCATTTCAGAGAGGGCATCAGAGCGGACCTCTTGTCACTCCTCCCCCCTTCCTATATATTAAATGAATGCGGTTCACACTCTTCGGTTATCCCAAGACCGGAAAAACCACCCTCTTCAATCTCCTGACGGACGCGCGGATCGAGGTCAAAGCCTTCGACGATCTCAACAAACAGCCCAACCTGCGTCAGGCCCACGTGCCGGACGACCGTCTCGACGCCGTTTCCGCCCTCTTCCCGGACAAGGAAAAAAAACAGGCCGACATCGATTTTGTCGATCTGGCCGGAACCGCTTTCGGGGAAATCAAGAATTCGTCCTACCTCAATCACCTCCGGACGGCGGACGGCCTGGTGCACGTCGCCCGCGGCTTCGCCCACGAGCAGGTCCCCCATCCCAAAGGCAGCGTGGACGCCCGCCGCGACATCGCCGCCATGGAGGACGAACTTCTCTTCGCCGACCTCATGAGTGTGGAGGCCCGCCTGGACAAACTGGACAAGGACCTGGCCCGTAATCCCGATCCGGAGGGTGTCAAGGAAAGGGATGTGCTGAAACTCCTGCACGATCATCTTGGTCAGGGACAGGCTCTTCGAACGGCGGAGCTGAGCCCTGCCCTGGATAAAATCATCCGGCCCTTCGCGTTCCTCAGCCGTAAACCGATCCTCCATGTCATCAACGTGGGAGAGGCCGATATTCCGGCCATTCCCACACCCGGTAAGCTGGCCGCCGCTCCCGGTCCGGGCACGGCGCTCCTCGCTTTTTGCGGGACGGTCGAATCGGAGATCATGGAGCTGGAGGATGAGGAAAAGTCGACCTTCCTTGCCGAGTACGGCCTTACTGAATTGAGCGCCGCCCGTTTTCTGAAGACGGCCTACAGCCTGCTACGGGTGATCACCTTCTACACCCTCGGCGAGAAGGAGGTCAAGGCCTGGACCATCCGCGAAGGACAGACCGCCGTTCAGGCCGCCGGCGCGGTTCACACCGATATTGCAAAGGGATTCATCAAAGCCGAGGTCTCTCCCGTCGAATCTCTTCTGGAAGCCGGCTCCATCCCCGCCGCCCGGGATAGAGGAACCGTACGGCTCGAAGGCAGGGACTACGCCGTCAGGGACGGGGATGTGATTTACTTCCGCTTTTCAAAATAAATCAGCGGTTGTCGGTCGGTTTTATCAATCATTCAGGAAAAAGAAATGAAGAATCATTTTGAGATAACATCCCGCGCCTCCGGCTCCAAGGCCCGCACGGGACGCCTCTTTACCCCCCACGGCGTTATCGAAACCCCGGTCTTCATGCCGGTCGGGAGCCAGGGCACAATCAAGTCCCTCACCCATGAACAAATTCAGGGCCTGGGTGCTCAAATCATGCTCATCAACGCCTATCATCTCTATCTCCGTCCGGGGCTGGACATTATTCGGGACATGGGCGGTATTCACTCCTTTATCTCGTGGGACAAGCCCCTGCTGGCCGACAGCGGCGGATTTCAGATCTACAGCATGTCTCCCCTGACGAAGGTCACGAGGGACGGCGTGCGGTTTTCCTCCCATCACGACGGCACTAAAATTTTCCTCACCCCTGAAAATGTCGTCGACATCCAGCATGCCATCGGGGCCGACATCATCATGCCCCTGGATTATTTTGTTCCCTACCCATCCCCGCCCGCCAAAATGCGCGATTCGGTCACCCTCACCTCCCAGTGGGCGAAGCGTTCAAAGATACGATTCGAAGAGCTCAATTCGAACCAGCAGCTTTGGGGAATCTGCCAGGGAAGCATCCACCAGGACCTCCGCCGCCGGAGCATCGATGAGCTCGTCGAGTTGGATTTTTCGGGGTATGCGCTGGGAGGGCTTGGAATCGGTGAGCCGAAATCCGCATTCATGGAGACCGTCGACCTTTCGACGGATCATCTGCCTGAAGACAGGCCCCGCTACCTCATGGGCATCGGCTACATCGAGGACATCGTGGAGGCCGTCGAGAGGGGGGTGGACTTTTTCGACTGCGTCCTCCCCACGCGCAACGCCCGAAACGGCACCCTCTTCACTTCCGAGGGCAGGATCGTCATCAAAAACAGGAAATACGCGGACGATTCCCGTCCCCTGGACGAAAACTGCGGCTGCCCCACCTGCCGCCACTTCTCAAGGGCCTATTTGCGCCATTTATATGAGCGAAACGAAATCACGTCCTCAGTCCTGAACACCGTCCACAACCTGTATTTTTATCTTGACATCTTACGGGGAATCAGGCACGCTATCCAATTCAATTCCCTTGCTCTCTTTAAAGAGAAAATCAACACGATTAAAAAGGAAAAAGAATCATGATGTTATTAAACCTTTTCAGCTTTTCCCACCAGACAGGCGGCAACGGACAGCCTCAGGGGAATATGCTGACCGCGCTTCTCCCCTTTGTCCTCGTTTTTGTCATTTTTTACCTGCTCATCATCATGCCGTCCCGCAAAAAACAGAAAAAGCACCAGACAATGGTGGAAAACCTCAAGTCCGGCGACAAGATTGTCACAACGGGCGGCGTCTACGGAACCATTATGGGTGTCAAACCGGACCGCCTGGAAGTTAAAATCGCCGCCAACACCAAGATCGAGATCACCAAAAACGCCATCAGCGCCATTCTGAACCCCAAAGGCGAAGAAGAAAAAAAATAGGCCGGGGGTAGCCCTTTGATTGGTGAGGACAGGGAATTAAAATGAAAAAAAAGCTACGCTGGAAGATCATCCTCATTTTCGCTGTCATCGTACTGTGCGTTTTCCTCTTTTATCCGCCCGGGCAAAAGATCATGCTCGGACTCGACCTCCGCGGCGGGATGCACCTGGTGCTTCAGGTTATGACGGACGATGCCATCGACAATGAGACGGATATGGAAATCCTCCGCCTTCAGGAGAGGATGCAGAAGAAGGGTATCACCTTCACCACGGTCGTCAAGGATGAGGAACGGCTCGGCCGTTTCAGCATCAATGAATTCGATGTGATGAAGGAGCGGGACCTGCGCGCGCTCATTACTGACGAATTCAAGGAGTGGGATACCTCGTTCGCCGGGAACAGGGTGTTTTTGACTCTTGAAACCAACATCATTTTTTATCTCCGGGATCAGGCCGTCAGGCAGGCCATGGAAACCCTCCGCAACCGGGTGGATGAGCTGGGCCTGTCCGACATTCCCATTCAGCGGCAGGGTACGGGCGAACGCATCATCGTCGAGCTTCCGGGGGTGGAAAATCCGGAACGGGTGAAAAACATCCTCAAAAAAACGGCCATGCTGGAATGGAAGCTGGTTTACGCCCAGGCCCCGACCCGCGAAGAACTGATGACCCAGATAGGCGATGTGATACCGGAGAACCAGGAGATTCTCGAAGGGGATCCCGACAGAGGGAACACCGGCTACTACCTGGTCAGCAGGGTGGCCGTGGTTACCGGAAAGGATCTGCGCAGCGCCCGACGTTCGGTCGACGAATGGAATGCACCGTCTATTTCCTTCTCGCTCAATCCCGAAGCGGGACGCCGGTTTGAAAAATTCACCGGGGACAATGTGGGCAACCCTCTGAGCATCGTTCTCGACAACAAGATTCAGGAAGTGGCCAACATCAAAGACAAGATCCCCGCCACTTCCGGAGGCATCATCCACGGGTCCTACAGCATCGAGGACGCCGAGGACCTGGCCCTCGTCCTCCGGGCAGGCGCCCTTCCGGCCACCATCAAATATCTGGAGGAACGGACCATCGGCCCGTCCCTCGGGAAGGACTCCATCAGCAGAGGTTTTACCTCCATCGTCATCGCCCTTCTCCTGGTGATGGTTTTTATGGTGTTTTACTACAGGCTGGCCGGAGTCAACGCCGTAACCGCCCTGATCATCAACGTCTTCATCCTTCTTGCCGCCCTGGCCTACTTCAAGGCCAACCTGACCCTGCCCGGCATCGCCGGCATCATTCTGACCATCGGCATGTCGGTGGACGCAAACGTCCTCGTTTTCGAGCGGATCAGGGAGGAACTGTCCACGGGCAAAGGGGTGATCAGCTCCATCTCGACAGGATTCAGCCGGGCTTTCCGGACCATTCTCGACGCCAATGTCACCACCATCATCGCCGCCGTCTTTCTCTTCCAGTTCGGCACCGGTCCTATCCGGGGCTTTGCGATAACTCTTATCATCGGAATCACGGCCAGTATGTTCACTGCCATTTTCGTCTCCCGAACCATCTTTGACATCACGGTCTCGCGGAAGAAAAAAATCGAAAAGTTGAGCATTTAAATGCAGATATTCAATAAACCCAACTTCAACTTCATGAAATACAAGTACGTCGCTTTCGGCGTCTCCGCCCTGATCATCCTCATCGGCTGGTCCAACATTTTCATCGGAAAAGGGCTTAATTTGGGCATCGATTTCGCCGGGGGAACCCTCATCCGGGTCATGTTTCAGGACGAGACCCGCACGGCCGATGTCCGGGCGGCCCTCTCAAGCGCCAACCTGGGCACTCCTCAGATTCAGGCAATTGAAGACGAGAAGCGGGAGTTTCAGATCCGGACACTGATCACGCTGGAAGGGGAGGAAACACAGGAGGATCTGGAAGCCCATGAAAAAATGGGAAACATGGTCGTCGACGCCCTGCGCACCGAAGAGGAACGAAGCGCCGCCGCCCGTGGACTTCTCGATCTCAACAACCTGGATGAAACGGAACTTAAACTCCTCCTTGAACCGCCGTATCCCGACGACGCCGAAACCATGTCCAGGGCGATTTTAGGTTCCCGCGTGGAAGTCAAAATGTTCACCGATTTCAACCAGCTCAAAACCGAGGCCGGGCTGGACGATGAGGCCGTCGCCTACATTCAGGGCAAAACGTTTCTAAGCAAGCTCATCGTCCTGAGCAAAGAGAGCGTCGGTCCGCAGATCGGAAAGGAACTGCGTGTCCGGGCCACACAGGCGGCTGTATGGGCCCTCATCGGTATGCTGATTTACATCGGTCTGCGCTTCCGCTTCGCCTTCGGTGTTTCTGCCGTTCTGACGCTGATCCACGACGTCATGTTCACGGTGGGGATTTTTTCTCTGACGAACCGGGAACTCAACCTTCCTGTCATCGCCGCCATCATGACCATCATCGGATACTCGCTGAACGACACCATCGTCATCTTCGACAGGGTGAGGGACAACATCAAGTTTCTCCGCAAGCTGAAATTCGAATCCCTTCTCGACGCCAGCATCAACCAGACACTGAGCCGCACGGTCATCACCTCAGGCACGACCTTTCTCACCGTTGTCGCTCTGTTTCTCTTTGGCGGCAGTGTGATCAACGATTTCGCCTTCACCATTATGATCGGCGTCGTCGTCGGAACCTATTCGTCCATCTATCAATCATGCTCCCTTCTGTACTTCTGGAACAAGTTTTTCAAGCCCAAAAAAGGAATGGGAAAATAAAGGATTAACACTTGTAAATGGAGCCGATTTCCTATATACTTTTGTTTTCAATAACGCTATTTAAATGAGGTAAAATCATGGCTGCAAAGGCGAAGCCGACCAAGGAAGATCAAATTCCAAAAATCTTCAAGGACTCATTTGTAAGAAGCCAGAAAGGAATCCTCAGAAGAGCCATCGCTTTCCCGATTGCCTTCCTCATCCATGCCGGAATCATCGCCGCAATGATTATTCTTCCCCTGCTCAACACAGGAGAGCTCCCCACTATCGAAGTCTACAGCGCGTTCCTCGCTCCTCCTCCACCTCCCCCCCCACCGCCGCCTCCCCCCGCTAAAAAACGTGAGACGCAGAGAAGCAGAACCCGCATCAAACCCGTCCAGGCCAAAACATCCATCGAACCCGGACAGCTGGTCGCTCCCGTCGAAATCCCCGAAGAAATTTCTGAAGAGGAATTGACCGATATCGGTATCGAGGGCGGCGTGGAAGGCGGCGTCGAGGGCGGAGTCGTCGGCGGCGTGCTTGGTGGAGTCGTCGGTGGCGTTCTCGGCGGAGTCGTTGGTGAGGTTGAAGCTCCCATCCGCGCGGTCGGAGAGATCAAACCCCCGAGACTTCTCAAACGGGTCGAGCCCACCTATCCGGAAATCGCCCGCCAGGCAAGAGTGGAAGGCGTTGTGATCGTCGAAGCCACGACGGATATGTACGGCCGGGTGGATCGAGTCAAAATCCTTCGTTCCATCCCTCTTCTCGACCAGTCGGCCGTCGATGCCGTTCGCCAGTGGGTCTATGAGCCCATGGTGATCAACGGACGCCCTCGTGGTGTTATTTTTACCGTCACTGTAAGATTCAAACTCAAATAATAGAAAAGCTAATAACTATGGCTTTCGACAAATTTAGGAGGTACTTAAAATGCAATTTGGTCTAATGGAAATGTGGACTGCCATGGCTTTCATGGCAAAGGCAGTTTCGATCTTACTCATCATCCTCTCGATCATTTCTATCTACTACTTCATTGAAAGACAGGTCGTTTTCGCCCGCGCCAAAAGCAAATCCAAACAGGTTGCGCCGAAGCTTGCTCAACTGCTGAAAGAAGGAAAGGTCAAAGAAGCCCTGACTCTTGCTACCAAGAAAGAATACAAGGTCAGCCATCTGGCCTGTGTTACCGCGGCCGGAATCACCGAGTTTCTGGAAGGCAAGGACGTCGGTCTCTCCATCGAGCAGCAGATCGAAACGGCCCAGAGAGGCTGTGACCGAGCCCAAAACATCTTCAACCAGGAGTTGAGGAAAGGTCTGCACACCCTGGCCACCATCGCCACGTCTTCTCCGTTTATCGGACTGTTCGGTACCATCGGTGGTATCATCAATGCGTTCCGCGGCATGGCTCTGACCGGGTCCGGTGGAATCGGTGCGGTTTCCCAAGGAATCGCCGAAGCTCTCGTTACTACGGCTTTCGGTATCGGTGTTGCTATTATCGCCCTGTGGTGCCACAGCATGCTGACTACCAAAGTTGAGACATTCGAAGCCGAAATGTCCAATACCACCTCTCAGGTCATCGACTTCTTCGTCAGAAAAGAAAAAGCCTAAGAAGTTTAACAGCCATAGGATTAAATAAAAGAGAGGTATCAATATGGGACATGGACCGGCTACCGGAAAAGGCGACGTCTCCGCAGAACCGAATGTCGTTCCCCTCTGTGATGTTCTTCTCGTCCTCCTGATCATCTTTATGGTCGTCACCCCTCTTGTTCAAAAGGGTGTGGACGTTAAGATCCCTACAGCCCTGAACACCATTGATATGCCAGAGAATCCCGAGGTTGTCCTCTACATCAAAGCAGACGGCTCCATGATCGTCAACTCGGATGCGGCGGATGAAAACAACCTGCAGCTCCTTCTCGAAGACGCCTTTATGGCGGCCAGCGACAAAAGGCTGTATCTCCGCGCCGACCAGGACCTTGAGTACGGCAAACTCGTCGAACTCATCGGAATCCTGCAGATGGCCGGGGTCGAGGATGTCGGTATTATCGTTGACAGGGTTGCAAAAGAGTAAACGAGTATCGGAATCAGTTTGACGTTAGTTTATCTGATCAAGTAATCAGGGGCAGGGTAAGATGTCTTTCGACATCTTCCTTGCCCTTTATTTTTTCACCCAATATTTTGTTCCAGGTTTCCCTGCTCTCCATACACAGATAAAGCGGGAGTTCTCGCTTCCCCTTCCCTTTCCAATTCAACCGGAAGTTCTTCACCACCCAATCAAACAGTTCCATCCGCAGCGGCTTGAAGTAGCGGAATTTTCCATCCATTCCCTGA
>JAHIPL010000120.1 GCA_018894615.1 Acidobacteriota bacterium
GACCGCCCTGTTTCTGGGAACTCTGTCGACGGCCACATCGGTTGGCATCACAGCCCGCATCCTGAGTGAAAAAAGGAAACTGTCTTCGCCCGAGGGTGTGACCATTTTGGCGGGTGCCGTTCTTGACGATGTGATCGGGATCGTGATCCTGGCCGTGGTCGTCGGTATCGCCAAAATCAGCCAGAGTGGGGGAGAGGTCGAATGGGGCCGGATCGGCCTCATCGCCCTTAAAGCCTTCGGATTCTGGATTGTCCTGACCGTGCTGGGCATCCTGTTCGCCCGAAAAATATCCCGCGGTCTCAAATGGCTACGATCCAACGACGCCATGGCGGGTATGGCACTCGGGATCGCGCTGTTTTTTGCCGGGCTTGCGGAAATGGCGGGGCTGGCCATGATCATCGGCGCCTATGTGGTCGGATTGTCCCTCTCCCAGACGGACATGTCCAATGAATTGAGAGAGCGGCTGCACGGTGTTTATCAGTTTCTGGTGCCTATTTTTTTCTGCGTGATGGGCATGATGGTCAATTTTAAGGCATTGAGTAAAATCCTTCTCTTCGGAGTCATTTATACAGCCTGCGCCATCATCGGAAAAATGGTCGGCTGCGGTGTGCCCGCCCTCCTGGCCGGATTCAATCTGCGCGGCGCGGTTCGCATCGGAGCCGGGATGCTGCCGCGGGGGGAAGTGACTCTGATCGTGGCCGGTATCGGACTCTCATCCGGGGCGATCGGCCAGGACATGTTCGGTGTCGCCATCATGACCCTTCTGATCGCCAGCGTGATTGCACCTCCCATCCTGATCAAGAGTTTTGAAGGGGGAAGTGGCCTGCGCAACCAAAAACTCATCAGGGAAGATGAATCGGGATGCCGGATTCAGCTCTCCTTCCCATCGGTCCACATCGCCGATTTCATTCGAATGCGGATTCTCAATGCCTTTCAGAATGAAGATTTTTTTGTTCACCGGCTCAATATGGGCAGCCTTATTTATCACATCAAAAAAGAGAATATCTTCATCACGTTCATTCAGAAAAACATGGGAATCGAACTCTCCACGGACGCGGAGAACAAGAATCTCGCCAGCCTGATTGTAGCCGAAGAGATCCTTGAGTTGAAGGACCTGCTGGAAGGGATCAAGGACCTCGGCAGCCCTGACGGAATGTGTGAGGAACTGGTCTCCGGGCTCTTCAGCGATGAAAAATGATGGAAGATCGTCAAAACAGAGAAAGATTTGAGCCGGATGCTTCTCATGTGATTCATGCTGCACTCAACCGGCAGGCTGCACGTCTGCCTCTCTATGAACACCTCATCGATACCGCCTTTATGGAAAAGGCGATCAACCGGACTTTTGCCGATTTATTGAACGGCGACCGGGCTGACCGCCTTCAGTTTTTTCGAATCTATTCCGATTTTTATTTTCAGATGGGCTATGACACCGTCAGCTATGAGTGCTGCCTGACCGATCTTGTCCAGCAGGGGAAAGCCCTTCAGGGGCTGACGGAAGGGATTATTCGGAATAGGGACGACTACGATCGTTACCCCTTTGACGGGCTGTGTCACCGGTTTCTGGAAACCTTTGAATCCCATTTTCTGGCGCTCGAGGAAGTGATGCCGACCGGCATGAAAGTTGTCGGCGGCGTCGGGAACGGTGTGTTTGAAATCCTTCAGGATCTCTGCGGATTAAATGATCTGTGTTTTCTTCTAAGGCAGGACCCGGACCTCTTCTCCGATCTCTGCCGTTCTGTCGGGGATGTCCTGGAGGCCGTCTGGACCGATGTTCTGGATCGGTTTGCCCACCTGTTCGCCGTCTGCCGTTTCGGTGATGATCTTGGATATAAAAAGGCGACTCACCTGGCGCCGGATGACATCGAGAAATATTTTTTCCCTGAATACAAGCGCACCGTCAGGATCATTCATGAAAAAGGGAAGCCGTTCCTTTTTCACTCCTGCGGAAACATTTTTGAATTGATGGAGGGACTGATCATCGAGGTGGGGATTGACGCCAAACACTCCAACGAGGACACAATCGCCCCTTTTTCAGAGTGGGTGGATCGATTCGGCGACCGGATAGGAAACTTCGGCGGTCTCGACCTCGGCCTGTTGCTGACTGAGGACGAACAAGCCGTCCGTAAATATTCCCTGCACATCATTCTTCAATCTCTTGGGAAGGGTGGATTTGCTTTTGGATCGGGAAATTCCATTCCCGCCGGCACACCTGTGGAAAATTTTCTGGCCATGACGCGCACGGCCCGGGAATGGCGGGGTTCCTGATCGCCTGTTGAAAAAGAATTTTTGACTTGTTCCGGACCCTGTGCTATAAAATCAAAAAATTAGACTTAAAGCAGCCGGGAGATTATAAATTGGATGTAAAGAAGCCCGCGAAAGAGACAACGCAGGAAATCAAAGTCCGCGAGCTTGTCACTGAACGGCAGCAAATTGAAGTCAGGCTCCGCGAAAGCGAGAAAAAATACCGCGATCTGCTCATGCATCTCCCTGTCGGTGTTTATCGGACAACACCCGAGGGTGAGATTATCGAAGCCAATAATAACCTTGTCCAGCTTCTCTGTTTCACAGATCAGGAGGATATCAAATCCATCAATGTCAGGGACCTTTATGTCGACATCGAGGACAGGATCAGACACCAGGAGAAGCTGGAAACAGCGCTGACGGAGTTCAGAGATTTCCGTCTCAGGCGCAAGGACGGCAGGATCATCTGGGGAAGGGATTACCCCAGTGCGGTCAAGGACAGCGAGGGGACGGTCATCTATTATGACGGGATTCTGGTTGACATCACGGATCAGAGGGAATCTGAAAACAAGCTCAAGACGGCGCTGATGGAACTGGAAAAATCGAACAGGGAGAGACAGGAGATGATCACGAAGCTGGAGAATCTCTCCCTTATGGATGATCTGACGGGATTGTACAACCGGAGAGGGTTTTATGTCGCCGCCAAATCCGAAATCAAAAAATCCAACCAGGACGGAAACACGCTTTTTCTCCTCTATCTCGATCTCGATTATTTGAAAGAAATAAACGACACCTGGGGCCATCAGATAGGGGACCAGGCGCTTGTCCAGTTTGTCGAAATTCTCAAATCCACTTTTCGCAAATCCGATGTTATGGGCCGTATGGGTGGAGATGAATTTGCCGTTTTCGCCAGAGAATCCATGCCCGACCTCCCGGAGCTTCTTCTGGACAGGGTGAATAAAAACCTGATTGCGCTGAACGTGAAGAAAAAGTTTCCCTTCACACTTGCCATGAGCGCAGGGACGGCTCGATACAATCCCGCCGATCCGATAACGATTGATGAACTGCTGAAAAAAGCGGACGCCGGGATGTACAAGGCAAAAAAAGCGAAAAAAATAAACTGATCCACAGCGGACGGCTGCTTTCTCCGGCGGAGTGGAGAGGAAATCGACTAAGAAAAATAAGTTCGAGGAAAAAGCACGTGGAGCAACCGGCATCAGGAAAGACGGCGAAAAAAAACACATGGCTGATCGGCTGCGGAATCGGCTGCGGAGGGATTATCCTCCTGGTGCTGATTCTTCTTTCGGGCGGTTTTTTCTTCGTACGCAATCTAGTGCGGGATTTTGAGGATTCCGAGGAAGTGATGGCTCTGGTTGTGGAAAAATACGGGGAATTGACGGAATTTGTGCCGTGGCCGGAGGGAGCCGTCCCTGCCGGCCGGATTGAGACGTTCCTGGCCGTAAGGGTGGACACGAGGTTAACCCGCGCCCAACTGGAACAGTCCTTTCAACTTCTCGGCAGCCAGTTTGAAGCACCCGATGAGGAGAGAAAATCGGCGAGGCGGATTTTTCAAACGATCGGCCGGAGTTTTCGGTTGGTTCCGGAAATCGCGGATTTTTATCACAGCCGCAGCCGGGCGCTCCTTGAACGGGAAATGGGAATCGGTGAATACACCTACCTTTACTGTCTGATCTATTACACATGGATGGGCAAAAATCCAGAGGACGGGCCGGATTTTGCACTGGCGCACAGAAACAGGCAGGGCTGGTTCGAGTGGGATGAAAAGGACTTCAATGATTCCGAAGAAACGGCCGGAATGGAGATGCGAAACCGGGTGAATAAAATCCTCCTTCTCTTTCTTCAAAACCAGATCAAAGAGGCCCGTCTTCAATCCGGCGCTTTTCCGGCCGGCTGGATCGAGCGACTGGATGCCGAAGAAAAGCGCCTTCAGGACAATCCGGAGAGCATTTTATGGGAGACGGGACTGCCGGAATCCATTCTGGAATCTCTAGAGGCATTCCGGTCCCGTCTTGAGACCGAATACAGCTCGACGGTGAATGCGGTCGAATTGGGTCGGTCACTTTACAATCCGTAACGGACGGTCGAAAGGTTTCCACAAAAACCGTGGAAAAGCCTGTGGAAATCAAACCGATCGTCTTTTTAGCATCAGGATAAAATGAATAACTTACAACTGATTGCACAATTATTGTGCGTCCGGGAATGACTTTTTTGAATGCCTCTGATATGCTTTCCAAAATGGAAAAAAGAGTGATATTTTCAGAACCGGGAGGGGCGGAACTGTGCGGAATCCTCTCAGGCGATAAGAAGCGTTCGGGGGGTCCGGCCGCTGTTCTCTGTCACGGGTTTACAACAAGTAAAGACAGCCGGACTTTTCTGGAGTTGGAAGCACGATTGGTTGAGGGAGGTGTGGGTGTTCTGCGATTCGATTTTTATGGACATGGGGACAGTGCCGGACGATTTGAAGAGATCACGGTCAGCGAGGCGGTCAGGAATGTGAAGGCGGCCTGGAGCTGGATGCGGGAAGGCGGATTCCATCCCATGGGGCTGGTCGGTTCCAGCTTTGGAGGGCTGGCTTCGGCGGCGGCCGCGCCTGATCTTAAGTATCTCCAGGCCCTGGCGCTCAAATCTCCCGTAACAGGATCCATTGTCGATTTGATCGTGGAAAGAGAAAAAGTGGATGTCGAGCGCTGGAAATATGACGGATTTTTACGTCTTCCCTCCGAAGAAGGGGAGGGGCATCGACTCAATTATGCATTTTACGAAGACGGAAAAAATTGGTCGGCCTTCACACGGGCCAGGGAGATTGGTTGTCCGGTGTGCATCATTCACGGGGACAGAGATGAGTCCGTACCCCTGGAGCAGAGTCGGGCCTTTGTTCGGCAGCTAAAACAGGGAGAGCTGCACGTCATCAAGGGGGCCGATCATCGGTATTCTGAACCCGGTCATTTTGCTGAAATGATCGACCGATTGACCGGATTTATAGTGGAGCGGCTGAAAGCCAATTCCAGTCCTGACCCCAAAAGAGGTAAAAATGGATTATAAGTTTTTCGGACGGACGGGAGTGAAGATTTCTTCGCTGTGTTTCGGGACGATGTCTTTCGGCGGTGATGCCGACAAGGCCGCATCGGAGGAGATGTTCAAGCTCTGCCGCGACAACGGCATCAATTTTTTTGACTGCGCCGATGTCTATTCGGCCGGAACGGCGGAAGAATATCTCGGAGAGTTCATTCGGGACTGCCGGCGGGACGTCGTCATCACATCCAAAGTCTATTTTCCAACCGGAAAAGGGATCAATGACGGAGGCTCCACAAGGAAACACATCAGACATGCTCTCGAAGACAGTTTGCGGCGGTTGGGAACGGATTATATCGATATTTACTTTCTTCACCGTTTTGATGACTGCACGTCCCTGGAAGAAACACTGTCCGTCCTGGATGACCTGGTTCACCAGGGAAAGATCCTCTATGCAGGCGTCAGTAATTTTTCGGCCTGGCAGACCCAGAAGACGGTCGACATGGCCGTCCTGCGAGGTTATTCGAGGGTCGCGTGTGTCCAGCCCATGTACAATCTTGTAAAACGTCAGGCGGAGATCGAGATCCTTCCTCAGGCCCTGAGCGAGGGGCTGGCTGTTTTTCCCTACAGCCCTCTCGGAGGAGGATTGCTGACCGGAAAATACAGCTCCTCCCATCCGCCCGAGCAGGGGCGTTTGATCAACAATGCCATGTATAAAACACGCTACGGTCTGAACTGGATGGAGGAGACGGCGGCCCGGTATACGGAATTTGCTGAAAATTTAGGATTGAATCCCGTTTCCCTCGCGATCGCCTGGTCGGCATCCCACCCAGCCGTCACCGCTCCCATCATCGGCGCCAGGAATACAGCCCAATTGAGGGATTGTCTGAAGGCGCTCGAAATTGACATGGGCGGCGGGTTGAGAGAGAAAGTGTCGGCGCTCTCTCCCGAACCGGCTCCGTCGACGGATCGGAACGAAGAAAAAACCCCTCATAACTACGGTGTGAGGAAATAGATCGTCTTGCCTTTGAAACGGATTCCATTATATAGTACATTTTCTTTAATTAAGCGCAAACAGGAGGAACTCATGCGTTTTTATCGAACAATTCCAAAATTTTTGGCTGTCTGCGTCCTCTCTCTGGCCCTGTTGGGGATTCCACAGGGAGCGGAGGGAGCGGACCTCGATCAAAGCACATTAAAAGCTCTTCAATACAGGTCCATCGGTCCCACGCGTGAGAGCGGCCGGTTTGTGGATTTTGCCGTGCCTAAGCAGCAGCCCCATACTTTTTACGCGGCGACGGCATCCGGCCACCTCTGGAAATCAACAAACAACGGACAGACGTTCGAAATTTTATTCACAGATGAGAAGGTTTTTTCCATCGGCGATGTGGCCGTTGATCCTTCCAACCCGGACGTCGTTTGGCTCGGTTCGGGAGAGGCGAACAATTCACGAAGCTCCTACTGGGGAGACGGAATCTACAAATCCCCCGA
>JAHIPL010000121.1 GCA_018894615.1 Acidobacteriota bacterium
CAAGGACGGAGAAGCGCTCGTCGGCCGGGTGATCAGTTTTAACACGGTCACAAAAATGGCCACGGTGTTTATGCTGCGCGGCTTTGTCCGGACGAAAGACCGCATTCACGTCAAGGGAAACGAGACCGATTTTTTCCAGGATCTGGAAGTCCTGATGCTGGAAGAGAGCAAGGTTGAGCAAGTGTTCGCCGGCCAGACGGCTCTGATGCAGTTCAAGTACAACGCCATTCCCAACGACCTTGTGTATGTCATCTGCAAAAAGGGCGGATTCCCTCTCTTCCTTTTCCCTCTGGGCATCGCCGCCATCGTGGCTGGAGCAGGTGCGATCATAACCACCACCACGGAAGAGGAACAGGAAGTTTCCGCTTTCCGGAAAAAGTGATTTTATCGGGACAGAAAACGGATATTTCTATCCTGTCAGCGGATTTCTTTGTATGAAATCCGTTTCTCCCTGACCTATCACATCACTCTTATTCCTTTCATGGGAAGAAGTCTGTTTAAAACATACTGAACCAACGGCTGTGCCTCTGTGCGACTGATGATTTGACCGCCACAGCTTGAGGCCCTCACCCGAACTGCTGTCGACTGGAAGGATTTTCTACGCCGGGCGATACACGAGGGATTGGGCCCGCCATCCATCCATCTTTCCTTCCTTCCTTCCTTCCTTCCTCTCTCATCGCCCTACGTCACCTTCCACCCCTTTTTTATTCCAGAAATTTAAGAATGGAGTATTCCGGAATTTTAGCCCGGATATTTTTTGGAATTGAAATGGATGGAAACCTCACTTTTGTGTACAATGAACAAAAGGACAATTTGAAACGATGATTCGTGTCGTCGCCGGACTCTATAAAGGAAAGCGTCTTAAAAGGGTGCCCAGCCCACAGGTGCGCCCCATGCCGCAGAAATTGAAGGAATCTCTCTTCAGCATGATTCAGGAGGATCTGCCGGGGAGCCTCGTGCTGGACGGATTTGCAGGAACGGGCTCCATCGGGATCGAAGCGCTCAGCCGCGGCGCCCGCACCGCCGTTTTTCTGGAGGAATTTTATCCGGCCGTTCAAGCGATCCGTGAGAATGTCGCCCGCTGCGGCGCGGAGGAGGGAGCGCGTATCGTTCACAGGGAATTTAACCGCGGGGTCATTCAACTGGCGGAGGAGGGGGCCCGTTTCGATCTGATCTTTCTCGATCCCCCCTACCGCCTTCTGAATGAACGCGATCCGCTCAAGGTCATCAGCAAACGTGATATTCTTGCGGAGAACGGAACGATCATTCTCCGTCATTTTTTCAAAACGGATTTTGATTCTAAATATTATCGACGGAAAAAATGCATCACCCGGGGGGACGACACGCTGGTGTTTTATACCGGGTGATCAATTTATATTCCATCCATGATGATCTCCCTAGAAGAACCAATGGATATCTTTTGTGTCTTGGCATGGAATCGGTTAAAATAATAAAAGATAATAAATAAGGGAGCTCGCCCGGGAAATAAATTGAGAATACGGACAGGAATCTTAATATCACTCCTCCTGTTGACGGGCTCGGTCTCCGTTTTCGGTCAGGGTTATTTATCTTTTCGAAACGAGATGGACAACATCCTTGAAAACAAGTCACGATTCACGTTCGGCCCTTTCCGTCTGTATCCCCTCATTCGCCTGACCGATTTCGGGTATGACGGAAATGTTTATCGCCAGCAGGAGGACCGGGATCCCATCACCGATTTCACCGTCACACTTTCCCCCAGTCTCGATGTGAACGTGCTCTATCGAAACTGGCTCATTCTGTCGTTGACTGAAAGCCCTGAGTATATCCATTATTTCAAGGTCAGCCGGGAGAGGGCCTGGAACAACACCTTGTCAACTCAAGTGAAAATGCTCATGTTTCAACGGATTGTGATAGAAGGGGCCTATTCCAACGGCAAAAGAAGAAGGAGAGGCACCACTGAATTCGATGTCCGTGCCGATGAAAAATCGGAGGAATTGACAGCTCGTCTGTTTTATGAGACTCCGCGCCGTTCCATGCTTGGATTGTCCTATTCGGTTCGCAAAATTTCCTGGGATGACATTGATCTACTCCAGGAGAGTGTTTCGCTCTCTAATCAGCTGAACCGGACCGAGCAGGACGCCGTCTTTGAATTTTACTACAAACTGTTTTCGCAGACGGATCTTTTTGTAAATTTCGGATTCTCCCGGTATCTTTTCAGTGAGGCCGGCGCCGACTGGCGTAATTCAATGGCTTATGAGGTTAACGCCGGGCTGCGGTTCCCCATTCTCGGGCGAATGCGGGGGACACTCTTCCTGGGTTACAAAGAACTCATGCCGAACCAGAAAGATTTGTCCGGATTCGCCGGAATAGTGGGTGGTTCAACTCTGGACTGGAGAGTGGGGCGATTCGCCTTCGGTCTGGGCTATTCCCGGGACAGCCGATTTTCGTACTCCCAGAACAACGTTTTTTTCATCACCGATCATTACCAGCCGGGCGTTTCGTTTTATGCATCCCGGACATTCAAGTTGACGTATAACTTCAGCTACGGGATAAACCGGTATCCGGAACCGGAACCAATCATTCTGAATAACGGAACCGTTGACCTGATCAAACGGCGGGATGTTTACTTGACCCATACGGTCGGCTTTGCCGTTCGCGTTATCGGGAGGACGGGGATCGGAATGTCCCTCTCTTGGTGGCAGGTCGATTCCAATTTTTACCTCAGAGGGGCCCGCAGCCAGCTTTTTATCGGGGCCTATCTCACACAGGATTTTTGAGGAATATTTTGATTAAAATCCAATTAATTTATTTGGGAGAGAATGTCCATGATTGAATTCAACTTCAGGCGACGGCGGTTTCATCCGCTCTCGATCCTCCCGCTGCTGTTCTTTTTGTTTGTGCTGCGGATGCATTCCGGTCAGGTCACGGAATACAAGATAGGGCCGCAGGACCAGCTTCAGATCAGTGTCATGGGGGTGGCGGAGATCAATCAGTTGCTGATCCGCGTGACAGAGGAAGGGAAGATATCCCTCCCTCTTGTCGGAGAAGTTCAGGTGGAAGGACTGACCGGGACCGAGGTGGAGCGAAAACTGGCCCGGCTTTTTGAGGAACAAAACTTTCTCCGTAATCCGCAGGTGACCGTTTACATTCATGATTTCGTCAGTAAAATCGTTACGATATACGGCGCGGTTGAAAAACCCGGTTCTTATCCTATAATCGGTCAACAGCGTATTATCAATATCATAAGCAAGGCCGGAGGTCTGACTGCCGAGGCGGGTGATGAAATCATCATTATTAGAGAGATCCCCGGCGGTGGAAGCCTCTCTATAAAAATACCGATTTCCGCACTGTTCGAGCAGGGAGACACCTCTTATAACAAGCTCCTTGAGCCGAATGACTACATCAGTGTGCCTGTTGATCGGATAGTGACCATCTATGTCATGGGGCAGGTCAACAAACCTGGGGCCCATCTCGTAAAAAAATCCAAAATGCCCTATCTCACTGAGGCGATCGCAATTGCGGAAGGATTTGCTCCGCGGGCCGACAAAAAAAATGTCGTTATCAAATGGAGGGATGAAAATGGAAAGGAGCACCAGCGAACTGTAAATGTGAAAAAGATCATCAATGGTCAGATGGAGGACATACCGCTCAAGGAAAATGATTTCGTTTTCGTGAAAGAGACATGGTGGTGAGTAGCTTCCCTGCCCTTCATCGGAGAGAAAGTCGTCTCCTGTTCGGGATCTCCCTCATTTTTTTTCTGATGCAGACTCTTTTTTCGGCTCAGATTCCCTATTCTCTCGAAAAAGCGCAAAAAGTGTTGAAGATCATCGACACCGTTCGGTCCGAACAGCAGGAAGGTCGTCTCCGGACAAACAAGGCCGTCGTCACGGAGGACGAACTCAACGCCTATATCGCCTACCGTATCGACGTCGAGCGGGAAGAGGTGATGAAGGAGCTTCAACTCAAGTTTTATGCAAACAACCGTCTCGAAGGAAAGATCGGAATCGATCTCCGGGGCCAAAATCTTCCTTTCTCTCTCAAACCGAAGATGTCCATCTTTTTCTCGGCCGACCTTGAAATCAGGGATGCAAGCGCCCGGATTCACTTGAAGGAAATATTTCTTGAGGGACAGAAAATCGAACCGGCCATTCTGGATTTTATCATCGAGATCGGTGCACGTCTGTCCAACGAAACGGCGAGCCGCATCAGCGACTGGTACTATCTACCCTACGGCATCAAGGATGTGAGGACGGAGCAGGGACAGGCCGTCTTTTATTTTCAGTGACATGAAACCCATCTCATCCAAAAGCGGACACACCCTCAAAAACAACCTTTTGCTGGGCGAAGACGACATTTTTGCCGATTTGACGGAGAAGGCGGGCTCATCGCTTTTTCTGGGAAAATACACAATCACCGAGGTAGAGGCCGCTCTGGGAAAACGCAATTTTTACCGGGAAGCACAAAAGCGTGATCTGTTTCCCCTGGTGTTTGATCTCTCCGCGACCGAAACGCCCTCCCTGCAGCGTTTTCGCATTTATCATCGATCGAAGCAAGCGGACCATCTCATTGTCGATCTGAAAATAAAAGAAGGACGGTTCCGGCCCAAGTCTCCCACCGACATTCCTTTTTCCTTCGATCCCTTCCAATTTCTCTTTTTGGAGTGGCTGACCCTTCAGAATCCAAAGCTTTCCTTTCAACCCGGCAACGCGCCCCTTCCCGGTCAGAATAAACCGGGTCTTGGACTGGGGAGAAAGGTGCTTGAGCAGTTCGTCTACCTGGCCCGTCTCAATGGAAATTCCGGTCTGCTCGCTTTTCCAGCCTACTTTCACAACGCCATTCTTTTTTCCCGCCGATTTTTTTTCCTGAATCCGGAAAAGGAGGCCGAGGTTCGGGCTATCAGCCGGATGTTCCGCGAGATCGGTTTCAAAAAGCTGGCCTGGATCATTCATCTGGATGCTCTCTACCGGGGGGACGGAACGATCTACTCCTGGGAGGCCGAAGAACAGATATGCCCTCTCCACCCGACACTGAAAAAGTACTTCGCCTCGCCGTCCTACAGGGGAACGGTCAAGCGCCTGGTCGCGCAGTCCGCCTTCACCGTTCGGTGGGACCTTTTTAAAGCCAAAGCAGCCGAACAGAATTTATCACTCTGACCCGATTTCCCGCCTTAAAGCCAATCAACCTCCTTCCACTTTCCTTTTTTCCTCCTGCTCTTCCTCCCTCCGGAACGGAGAGGCTGCGTTTGGGGATGTCTTGCCCGCAGGGACGAGGACAAGATATTCACAAAAAGAGCAAGCCGACTTCCGTTCCGACTTCCGTTCCTTTTCCAAATCTGTTATAATGAGCCGCCATCAAGGAGTGTACCATGAGAAAAGACATTCACCCTGAATACAACGAGTGTATGGTCTCTTGCGCCTGCGGAAACACGTTCACGACGCGTTCGACGAAAAAAGAAATCCGCGTTGAAATCTGCTCCTCCTGCCATCCCTTTTTCACCGGTAAGCAGAAATTCATCGACAGCGCGGGCAGGATCGAGAAATTCAAGAAAAAATACGGTGATATCAAGTCGAAATAGAGATGCTGGATGAGCTGGAAGACTTAAAAAAGAGATACGCATCTCTCCTTACCTCGCTGTCGGATCCGGGCATCGCTTCCGATCCCCACAAACTCAGGACCGTTTCCAAGGAGCGATCCGATCTTGAGCCGATCGTCAGCAAATACGAAGAATATCTTCACCTGAAAAAGGAACTTCGCGATTCCAGAGAACTGTTGAACGATCCAAATACCGAAGCGGAACTCCGGGACCTGGCCGATCAGGAATGTAAAGGGCTCGAAGACAGGCTGGAAGCGGTCGAAGAGGGATTAAAATACCTTCTCCTGCCGAAGGACCCGAATGATGAGAAGAATGTGTTCCTTGAAATCCGGGCCGGGGCCGGTGGTGATGAAGCATCTCTTTTCGCCCAGGATCTGTTTCGGATGTACACTCGTTTTGCCGAAACCGTGGGCTGGCGCTTTGAAGTGATGAGCTCAAGCTATTCTCCGGTTGGCGGCCTCAAGGAGATCATCGTCAACATCAAGGGGAAGCGGGTATTTTCGCGCCTGAAGTATGAAAGCGGGGTTCATCGCGTCCAGAGGGTTCCGCAGACGGAGGCCAGCGGCCGCATCCACACCTCCACCGTGACCGTGGCGGTCCTTCCGGAGGCCGATGAAGTCGACATCCGCCTCGATCCCAAAGATTTAAGAATAGAAGCCTTCGGCGCTTCCGGTCCCGGCGGTCAGAGCGTCAACCGCAACTACACCGCCATCCGCATCACCCACAGGCCTTCCGGAATGGTGGTGTCCTGCCAGGATGAAAAGTCTCAGCACCGGAACAAAGAGAGGGCCCTTCGTGTGCTGCGCTCCCGACTTCTCGACATCGTTCAGTCCGAACAGCAGCAGGAGATTGCGGACAATCGGAAATCCCAAGTGGGAACAGGAAAGAGGAGCGAAAAAATCCGCACCTACAACTTTCCCCAGTCTCGAGTCACCGATCATCGGCTGAACCTTTCCCTTCACAAACTGGAAGCCGTGCTTGACGGCGATCTGGAGGATTTCCTGGACGCTTTGACGGTTCATAATCAGACGGAAATGATCGGCCGTGTCTCTTCCGGTTTGGAGAACTGAACGGCGGCAATGACCTATCGGGATCTGTTGAAACAAGGGATCGGTATTCTTCAGGGAAAATCCACACCTGAACTCGATGCGCGCTGCCTGCTTCTCCACGCCTCCGGCCTCAGGGAAGAAGATCTGCTCCGGAATCCCGATAAATTCGTCCCCGCCACCGTCTGCCGGTGCTTCCGCCGTTTTCTAAACCGGAGGGCGGCCGGCTGCCCGGTGGCCTACATCGTCGGAAAAAAACATTTCTGGAAGGACGAGTTCAGGGTTGGAAGAGGAGTACTCATTCCCCGTCCCGAAACGGAACTGATCGTGGAGGCCGTTCTTCGCCTTCGATCGCCGGAGACACGACGTGTTGCGGACATGGGAACAGGTTCCGGCAATATTGTCCTGTCCCTGGCGCGGGAGATGCCGGATGTGGATTTTTTCGGCGTCGAACGTTCACGAAGAGCTCTGAACTATGCCATCAGCAACAGGCGCCGTCTTGCCCTCCCCAATGTACGGTTTCTGAAGGGCGAATGGTTTCAGCCTTTCTCCGCCCAGGGATGGAATGATTTTGATTTCGTCCTCTCCAATCCGCCTTATGTGTCCGCCGGTGATTGGATGACTCTTGAGAAGGGGGTCCGGCATTTTGAACCGCGCCCGGCGCTTGTACCAGGAGAATCCGGTCTGGAAGCCCTGTCCCATCTTGCCTGCCGCAGCCCCGCCTTCCTTCGACGGGGAGGTTTCCTGGTCGTTGAAATGGGATACGGGCAAAAAAGCGATGTCCTGAATCTTTTCGAAAAAAACTGGAATTCCGTGACCGTGGAGAACGACCTGAATGATATCCCCCGAATCCTGATCGCTCAAAAAGCGGCTACTTCGTCATTTTGATCATTTCTTCGAAATTGGGAAGCAGTTTGGTGGATTCATAACGGATTTTTTCCCATTTTTCCAACTTCAGTGATTGAAACGCTTTGACGATGTCCGGATCGAACTGTGTTCCTGAATGGATTTCGATTTCCTTTTTAGCCTCGGTGAATTCCCGACGTTTCCGGTAAGGACGGTGAGAGGTGATGGCGTCCAGCGCATCGGCTACCGAGAAGATCCGTGCCTCGATCGGAATCTCCTGTTCTTTCAATCCGATGGGGTATCCTTCACCGTCGAAACGTTCATGGTGATGGAGGATGATGCTTCCGACTTCATGAAGGAGTTTGATTTCCTTGACCAGTCCATATCCCAGAACGGGGTGCATGCGGATCTTTTTCCATTCCTTCGGAGTGAGTTCTCCCGGCTTTTTCAAAATGGAATCGGGGATCGCGATTTTTCCGACATCGTGAAGAAGGGCGCCTTTTCGGATGTTGTCCAGATGGGCTTTGTCATGGATGCCGATAAGCTGGGCCAGGACCTGGCTGTATTTGGCCACGGTCCTGGAGTGACCGAAGGTTTCAACATCCCGAATGTCAAGGGCGGTCATGAGATTTTCGAGAGTCGTATCGTACACCTCTTCCAGTTCAAAGGCATGCCGCCTGAACTCCTTCTGCTCCTCCTGCAGGCGTTTCAGCCGCCTCATCACATCGCTGTTTTCTTTTTTCAGGAGGTTTTTCTCCGCCGTATTCCGGGCTGTCAGAATAAGACCGGGCAGGTTGTCCGTGTGCAGGAACGCGTCGAAGTATTTCCATATATCCGGATTTGCGGTTGGGACATTCCCGCCGCTTTCGCCGAGCAGGCAGATTTCAAGAGAGGGGAGTGCGCTTTTTATTCCGGAAAGCAGCTCAATCAGCCCGTTGAAATCGGCCTGAGGGGCGAAAACGAGAAGGGCGTAATTTTCCAGCTGTTTTAAATATTTTTCGGAGGTGGAAAGAGAGGGGACAAGATCGGCCTGGAAATCCTGCTGCTGAAGAGAGGCTTGGATTCCCCTTCCCCTTTTTTTCTGATCATCGACGACCAGAATTCTGACCCGTTCCTCCACTGTTGATCCTTTCGGCAAGTCAAAACGCTAATCATTTATACTCTATTTTAATGACCGGGTAAAGTATCGGACGGTATCATCAGTCGGTATCACCTCTAGAGGTGATAATTAAAAACAGGAAAATCACCCCCCTTATCGTCGGGAAAGGCTATTGTGCCTCAGAGCGTCAAATGCGATTATACACGTGCAATGACAAACAAAAGGCCGTTTATGTACACAAGAGTCTTTATCGGACTGCGACCGATTATCATCCGGGGGAAAAACAATGGATAACATCAAAAAACATCATCAGGAATCCGAATCCATCATGGAAAAGCTGGAAATCCAGCTGGATGAAATTCTGGCTAAAAAGAAAAAGGAAATCACCCAGTCGCTTGAAGAAAAAATCAAGATGGAGAAGGTGGAGGCTGAGAAACAGCTCAGTCAGATCGAAGAATCCTATAAGAAGGAAAAGGAAAGCCTCGGCACTTATAAAAGCCTCTATGCGGAAATCGAGCAGAAAAATCTGGAGTTCAACGAGAAGATCAAAGTGCATCTGAACAAGGCGACTTCTTATCAGGAAACAATTTCTGAACTGACGTCGAAGACCCTTGCCGAACTCAGGGCTATCAGTCAGATAAGCAGGGAGATGCAGGAATACCGGGAAACCTCGGAAACCGAAATGTCCGTCATTCGAAAGGATCTTGAGGAAAAATACGGCATCAAAACCGCCGACACCCAAACCGGTTCCCAGGATGATCTGGATTTCAATCTGGACCAGGAGTTGTCCAAACTTTCAAAAATCAAAGA
>JAHIPL010000122.1 GCA_018894615.1 Acidobacteriota bacterium
AGGTTTTCTCATCATGTTGAAGCCTGAAAAAGCCTGTGATGATTGAGCCTTCGGTGACCGGTTGACCGAGATCGAACTGTCATTTAAAACTCGGGAAATATAAAAAAATGGTATGATAAGTTGTGCGATAAGTTGTGCGAAAATGACAAATATGATAAAAATAATAGTTAAGGAAGTATGATATTTTGAACCATCACGGAGGATTGATGGCCAAGACACATAAGGTTCTTTTTTTCATCGTGGCGATGATCTGCCTGTCTCTTTTAGTCTGTGCTCAGAGTCAAAAGCGGATTTACATCGCCAACGATAATCACACCGATTACATGTGGGTCGCCGACGAGGCCACCTACCGGCGGGTGTTCATTGAGCTGCTGGACTACTACATGAACCTGTCCGACACGACCGCCAACGAGCCGTCCCATTTCCAGAGCCGCTTCAACGCGGACGGGATGTTCTGGATTTGGACCTACGAGCAGAATAAGACAGCGACGGCGTTTAACCGACTGATCGACAAGATCCGGAGCGGCCATATCACGACCCCCATGACCCTGCTCACTCTCTGCTATGGCGGAATGCCGGCGGAGGCCGTCTTCCGCAGTATGTACTACTCGGGACGTTTGGAGAGACGGTTCGGTCTGCGCTTTCCGCTGGCCATGTCGCAGGAAAACCAGACCATGCCTTACGGTCTGGGCGCCCTTTGGGCTGGTTCAGGTGTGGAGTATTCCTGGAAGGGGATATGCAACTGCGCCACCCGTGTGCCCAACGCCTGGGACCGCCGCCATGACATCTACTGGTGGACAGGTCCCGACGACAGCCGTCTTCTCATGAAATGGAACTCCATGCTGAGGAGAAACGATGAGATCGGCGGTTATGCCGAGGCCCGTCATATTCCGGACATCATCGACTATGCCGACACCGATGCTTCCTTCAGAGCCCGCTACCCTTACGATGTCATCGGTATTTTCGGATACGGATGGGATCATCTGGATGAAAAGACGAACAAGTTTGTGACGGCCGCCAAACAGAAAACGACAGGATCCCGCCAGGTGATCGTCTCCAACGAGATCGACTTTTTCGAGGATTTTGAACGGACGTACGGAGCGGCCCTGCCCTCCCTTTCCGTTGGCTTCGGCAACGATTGGGATCTCCTGAGCGCCTCCATGGCCGAACTCACCGGATCCGTCAAGCGGGGAGTCGAAAAAATGCGAGCGGCCGAGGCTCTGGCGTCATTCGTCAGCCTGCAGAATCCCGATTTCATGCCGGGGCCGTGAGAAAGACAGGGAAAAAGCCTGGCTGGGCCTGGGGATGTATTATGACCATGACTGGACTGCCGACGGGCACATCTCGCGGGATGCCCGCGAGCAGTGGCAGCGGGAACAGGCGGCCGACTTTCTGATTTATGTCGAAAACCTCCACCGCGACGCGGTTGGGGAGCTGGGAGGGATGATCCGGACGTCCGGTTCCAATCAGCGGTTTTTCGTTTTCAACCCCCTCGGTTGGCAGAGGACGGACGCCGCCGATTTCGCCTACGACGGGTCGGATGACATTCATGTTCTGGACCGGACCGACAACAGTGAAGTCCCGTCCCAGATCGTCACCGTAGACGGTGTGCGCCTCCTCCGTATCTGGGCGGAGAATGTTCCCCCCATGGGGTACAAGGTGTATGAGATCGCTCCCGGACCCGGCGGTTTATCCGGCGGCGGTCCTGATGCCTCGGGATCCGTGCTGGAAAACGGATCGGTCCGCGTCGTGCTGGGTGACAACGGAGCCGTGACGAGCTACATCGATAAGAACAGTGGCAGCCGCGAGCTTGTCCGCAATGTCAATGGGCGGCACTGGAACGAGCTGGGGAGCGCGGCCGGCAGCCTACAGGTTGTCAACCTGGGACCGGTTTCAGCCACCATCCAGGCCGATTCCTCCACGCCTCTCGCACATAAAACAGCCGTGACCCTCTATCGAGACGGTAAGCGAATCGATATCGAGAACCGGATCACACAAAACTTCGGTGATGTCCAGGAATGGGGATTCGGCTTCAATCTGGATAATCCGAATTTTTACCACGAGGAGATCGGTGCCGTCATCAAGGCAGCCCTGACGGGTGCCGGAGGCGCTTATTCGTCCAGAAACGCCCGGTATGATTGGCTCACTCTCAATCACTTTGTCGATGTGAATAACGGATCGGCGGGTGTGACCCTCTCCAGCGCCGACCTGTCCTTCATGCGGACAGGAAACAGCTCCTCAGAGTTCCTTGATACGACAACGCCGCAAGTATCGGTCCTGGCAGGCGGCCAGGTCGACGGAACCCATCTCGGCATTCGGAGTCAGGGAGGAGACAGCTTTTTCCTCCAGCGGTTTGCCCTACGGAGCCACGACGGCTACTCCGCCGCCACCGCCATGCGGTTTGCCCTCGAGCACCAGAACCCTCTTGTGACGGGGGAGGTGATGGGTGGTCAGATCTACCCTGGAAATACCTACTCGCTTCTTCATCTGAACGATCCGAACGTCTTGATCTGGGCTCTCAAGCCTTCCGATGAACCCGGAGACACCTCCCTTGTCCTCCGCGTCTGGAACCTTTCCAATGCGCCCGTTTCCACAAAAGCCGTCTTTTCCGGGTATTCCATTCTCGAGGCAGAACGCCTCACTCACATCGAGACTCCCATCGAGACCCTTCAGCCCGACGGAAGCTCCATTGATTTGTCCCCGGCAAAGTGGCAGTGGCAGACGTTTCGGCTGAAACTGGACGGGGTTCCCGCCTCTTCGAGTAAAGGAATCGGAAAAAAAGTCATCCGCTGATAAAGGGAAGGCCGATTTGATGATACACCCAGTCAGAAGGCGAGGATGAGGCCTCCCGTTGCTTGCAGCATCTGCGTGTTCCCGGGTGAATCAAAAACACGGCTGTAGCGGACATCCAGACGGATACCGACCGACCGGGTGAACAGATACTCCAGCCCGCCTCCGATATGGGCCTCAAAATCAAGGCGGTCCTTTTTTTCCGTCTCGCCCATAGCGATTTCATAACCGTAACTTGACGTGTAGACTGCGGTTTTGGGAAAGGCGATATCCACGCCGCCTCCGAAAAGGAGATAGGGACTGAAGCGCCCGGATAAAATCCGCAGCAGAAGGTTGAGGCTGATGGCCATGTGGGCGGCCGTGTCGATCTCCACGGTGTCGCCGTCAGACGGGTCTTCCATGGTGACGATTCCGGGAAGGGAATAGCGCCAATCCATCTCGATCCCCACCTGCCTGAACAGCCGGGTGTAGGAAAAACCGAACAGCACCGGCCTGTGAGCGGGGGTGACGGGGAAATCATTTCCCCCCTGGAAGTAATCATCCACCGTCCCCGAAGTGAAGTGATGGTTGGCCCCTCCGAAGACAAACACACGAATATTTCCGTCCTCGGCCCGGACAATCGCCAGACAGAACAGCATCAGCGCGATCACAATTCCCGATTTTTTCATCGACACTCCTCGTGCCTCACATTATAGCATATTCCGGACAAATCGCTGTGGATAGCCGCCTCACCTCAAAAGGGGAGGGGGTGAGGGGGATTATCACCCTGGAAATCATCCGGGGGGGCGATTGCTGTCACCGCCTGTTTTCCACTATTATAAACCTATCATGTGCGGGTTTGTTTCCATTTGCAGCAAAACAGGAGCCCCTATCCGTCTCTCCGTTCTGAGGGAAATGGCTCAAACCATCCATCACCGGGGCCCGGATGAGGAAGACCATCTGATCGACGGACCGGTCGGTTTTTATCACAAGCGCCTGGCCGTCATCGATCTCGAATCGGGGCAGCAGCCCATGACACGCGGGGGCGTCACCATCGTATTCAACGGTCAGATCTACAACTACAAGGAACTGCGGGAGGAGTTGAAACGGGCGGGCTGCGGCTTTTCCACTCAATCCGACACCGAAGTCCTGCTGCAGATGTACCGTCACTGGGGCCTCGATTGCCTTCAACGGCTCAACGGGATGTTCGCCTTTGTCATCTATGACAGGGGCGCTCGAAGAATACTGGCCGCCAGGGATCGATTAGGCATCAAGCCCCTTTATGTGTTTGAAGATGACCGCCGCCTCCTTTTCGCATCGGAGATAAAGGCGCTGCTGGCCCATCCCGAAGTCCCGGCCGAACCCAACACCAAAGCCCTGCAGGAGTACCTCGTCTTTCAGTACCTTCTGAACGGCACCACCTTTTTCAAGGGGATCGAAAAAATCGATCCCGGATTTTATCATCTGGTGGATCTGGATTCGTTCTCGCGCAAAAAAGTGAAGTACTGGGAGCTGGACTTCAACGTGGACACGAATCATACCGAGGAGTATTTCATTCAAACGCTTCGTGAGCTCATCGAAGATTCCGTCCGTCTGCGGCTTCAGAGTGACGTGCCTCTGGGAACGACGCTGAGCGGCGGGATGGACTCGAGCATCATCACCCTCCTGGCCTCCTCTAGGCTGTCCCATCCGATAAAAACCTACACGGGCGCCTTCAGGGAAGGACGGGAATTTGATGAGTCCGGCTACGCGAGGGAAGCGGCGGCGGCGGGCGGCTGTGCCTCGGTTCTGGTTTATCCCGACGAAAAGGAGTTCATGGACGAGCTTCCCCGTCTTGTTCACCTCATGGATGAACCGGCGGGTGGCCCGGGCCTTTTCCCCCAGTATATGGTGTCCCGCCGGGCGGCGGAAGACGTTAAGGTTTTGCTAGGCGGACAGGGCGGTGACGAGATTTTCGGCGGCTACACCCGTTATGTCGTCGCCTATCTCGAACAGGCCCTCAAAGGCGCCATTTTCGAGACCAACGATGAAGGAGTCCATATCGTCAACCTGCAGTCCATTCTTCCCAACCTTCCCGTGATTCAAAACTACATTCCGCTGATGCGACATTTCTGGAAGGACGGCCTGTTCGACCCGATGGACCTGCGCTATTTCCGCCTCATCGACCGAAGCCGCGGAAACAGGGATATCCTGACGGATGATTTTAATGCCGGATTTGATAACGATCACATCTTTTCCAGGTTTCAGACGATTTTTCACCATCCCCAGACCCTCTCCTATTACAACAAAATGGTTCACTACGACCTGGTGACCAATCTCCCGGCACTGCTCCAGGTGGAGGACCGGACATCCATGGCCAACTCGGTCGAGTCCAGGGTGCCTTTTCTCGATCACCGCATCGTCGAACTGGTCACCACCATGCCGCCGTCCCTGAAATTCAAAGGGGCTGAAATGAAATACATCCTGAAAAGAGCCATGAAGGACATTCTTCCCCCCCGTATATACAACCGGAAGGACAAAATGGGTTTTCCCGTTCCCCTTCACCTCTGGGCTAAAAAAGGACTGAAGAGCTTTCTGAAGGATTTGCTCCTCTCTTCGGCTTCCAGAAACCGGGGCATATTCGATCCCGCCGGACTGGAACGGCTGATCGACAATGAGGACAAATACGGGCGGAGCCTCTGGGGATTTCTCAATATCGAGCTCTGGTTCCGGACGTTCATCGATGGACGGGCCTCAAAAAAACAGGGAAAGGGGGCCGTGTGGACAAGCGGAACGGGACTCTGACGGCAGGCCGGCCGTTACGCGAAATCGGCGTTATCGGTGCGGGCATCGTGGGCGTTCCCATGGCAGCTCTGCTGGCTGACGGGAATATTAGCTCCGGCTCCGACTCTCCGGTTTCCGTCTGTCTCATTCAGCGGCCGTCGCCGACATCGGGCTGGAAGGTCGATGCGCTGAACAGCGGCCGTTCTCCCATCGGAGGGCTGGAACCGGGTTTGCAGGACATCATCACCCGGACGGTGGCTCGGGGGAGCCTTCGGGCCAGCCATGATTACGGGGATATCAGGGAAGCGGATGTGATCCTCGTCTGTGTCCAGACGGATAAAAAGGGACTTGAGCCGGACTACGGCCCTCTGGAATCGGCCCTTGCCGAACTGGGGAACGTTCTTCAGGAAAGACAGTCCCCTCAGGCGCCGGTCGTTGTTTTTGAGTCCACCCTGGCCCCGACCACCATGACCACCCGCATCCGGGACATTTTTCTGTCATTCGGGCTGGTGGAAGGCCGCGATATCCATCTCGGCAACAGCCCCAATCGGGTCATGCCGGGATTTCTTGTCGAGCGGATAGGCACTTCGGATAAAATTGTCGGAGGCCTGGCACCCTCGACCGTGGAGCGTATTCAATCCCTTTACGGCTCCATCGTGCGTGAAGGGCGCCTGCTGCCGACCAACAGTCTCACGGCCGAAATCGTCAAAACACTCGAGAACGCTTATCGGGATGTCCGCATCGCCTACGCGGCGGAAACAGCCCGGTACTGCGAAACGAATGACATCGATTTTTATGCCCTGCGGGATGCCGTCAACTCCCGGCTGGCCCAGGAGGATGAGGCGTCATCCGATGCAAGCGCAGTTCCGACGGGCGGGATGCTTCTTCCGACTATCGGCGTCGGCGGACACTGTCTGCCCAAGGACGGAATCCTCCTTCTCTGGCGGAAACTGGAGCGCGGGGAAGGGATAAACAACAGCCTCATACTGGAATCGCGGCGGATCAACGAAGAGTCACCAGGTGCGGTCCTCTCCCGTCTCATTCGGGACAACGGCTCTCCGGCCGGAAAAACAGTCGTTCTGCTGGGGACGGCCTACCGCTTCAACTCGGAGGACACCCGCAACTCGCCGACCATCGCCCTGGCTCTGCTTATTCAGCAATACGGCGGCCGGGTGATTCTTCACGATCCCTATGTACGCCCCGACGATCAGAACCTGAAGGCGGCGGACCTGACCACCTGCTTCACCAATCAACTGGATGAGGCGCTTAACGGGGCGGACTGGTGTGTCATCTGCACGTCTCATCGTTTCTACCGGGAGAATGTTGATCTCCTTTTCGCGAATTCAGGCGGGCCCGGCCTCTGGTATGACGGGTGCCGCTGTTTTCCCGAAGGCCTCCCTCAGGACGGCAAACGTAGAACCGGCGGCATCGGTGACGGAATCCAGCCCCCGTCCGATGCTCTGATCGAAGATGTCACACGTGGATTTCGGGGAGTGGAGAAGGGAACGGCCAATGAGGTCGACTCCCTCATCGGCTTTCTGAACCGGGAATATGCCGGAGATCCCTTCAACCGGGTGAAATACCGGACCGTGCGTGAGCTGGCGGCCACCTGCGGGACCGGCTGCCGGATGGTCGAGCCCGGTCCCCTCGGACAGGAGATGCCCTCATCCGGATTTTCCTCCCGCCTTGTGACAAAAGCCTTCCAGGCCTATGAACGGACCGGTCATCCCGAAAGAACGAACAGGTGAAAAAAACATGAGCGTTCAGTTGAATGGAAACGGCGGAAGGAATGGTTTTCGCCCTCCGGCCGCGATTTCCTTTGATCTGGACAACTTCTGGTCCTATGCCAAAACCCATGGTGATCCGGGCTGGGAGAGCTATCCCTCCTATTTTGACGTGCTTCTGCCCCGGGTGTGTGATCTTCTGGATGAAGAGGACCTGCGCATCACGTTTTTTATCGTGGGACGGGATGCCTCCCTGTCCAAAAACGGAAAAGCCCTCGAGCTGATAGCCGGCCGGGGGCACAGCGCGGGGAACCACTCCTTCAATCATGAGCCCTGGTACACACGGAATCCCCGAGACCGGATTGCGGAAGAAATCGACGAAGCGGAACGCGCCGTTCTGAATGCGACGGGACTTAAAACCACGGGTTTCCGCGGCCCCGGCTTCAGCTGGAGCCCGGATGTGTTCGATATCCTCCTGGATCGCGGTTACACCTATGACGCCACAACCCTCCCTTCGTTTCTGGGTCCCCTGGGGAGATTGTATTATTTTACCCAGTCCCGGCTGTCAAGCGAGCAGAAAGAGGAGAGAAAAATCCTTTTCGGCGGAATCGGCGAGGGGCTGCGTCCCCTTTATCCGTATGTTTGGTTGTGCTCCGGGGAGAGGCGGCTCCTGGAAATCCCGGTGACGACCCTTCCCGTCTTCAAAGTCCCCGTTCACCTGAGCTATCTCCTCTACCTCAGCCGGTTCGGAGAGGGAATCGCCCTGAGTTTTTTTCAGCAGGCCCTTCGCCTGATGCGGATGACGGGCAGCGGCTTAAGCTTTCTTCTTCACCCCCTTGATTTCCTGGATGCGCAGCGCTGTCCGGAACTGTCCTTTTTCCCTGGCATGGACCTGAACGAGGCTTTCAAGGCCGATTTTTTTTCAAAGGTCATTCGGTTGATCCGACGGTATTTCAGGCCGGTCAGTCTCGATCACTACGCCCGCCTGCTTCAGCGGTCCGACCGACCTCCGGTGCCGCTTCGAACCGTTCCGGTCGGCGGAAGCCTCCGTCAAAAGAGAGAGGAATAAAATGAACACACGAGACGAATCCATAAAAAAACCGCCGCAGAGACGGGCTCCCGATCCGGTCCGCTCCACGCGGCCGCTGGTGTCTGTTATCGTTCCGGCTTTCAACGAGGCGGCCATTCTGGAGAGGAATCTGTCCCTGCTCTGTGATTACATGGAAAGCCTTGAGAAATGCTATCGGTGGGAAATTCTGGTCATCAACGACGGAAGCGCGGATGACACGGGCCGGACCGCCGACACCATCGCCCGGGAGCGGAAAAATGTCCGGGTGTTTCATCATCCCTACAACTTCCGGCTGGGCCAGGCGCTGCGGACAGGCTTCCGGCAGAGCCGGGGTGATGTGGTGGTGGTGATGGACATCGATCTCAGCTATTCCCCCGATCACATCGAACGAATGCTTGACCGGATGAAGGAAACCCGAGCCAAAATCGTGATCGCTTCCCCTTATGCCAAGGGCGGGCGGGTCTCCAATGTGCCCCTTTTGCGCCGCTGGCTCAGCTACTGGGCCAACCGGTTCCTCTGCCTGATGGCCACCAAGGATTTCTTTTCGGACAAACTGACCACCATCACCGGCATGGTCAGGGCATATGACGGCTATTTCATCCGCCGCCTTCACCTGTGGGCCATGGACGTGGACGTCAATGCCGAGATCATCAACAAGGCCAAGCTGCTGCGGGCGCGGATCGTCGAGATACCGGCTGATTTGGACTGGAGGTCCGTGCCGAAGAAAAAGGATGGCGGCCGGCGGAAATCCAGCCTGCGGCTGATCCGAACCATCATTCAGAGCGTCGTATCCGGATTTCTTCTGAGGCCCTTTCTCTTTTTTATCTTTCCGGGGATTTCACTTTTTGTCCTGTCCCTCTATCCTCTGGCCTGGACATTGATCCACACCCTGGATGAGTTCAAAAAGCTGGCGGGAACGGATCTCTCCTTTGGTTTCCGGCTGTCGGATGCCGTGGGCGCCGCCTTTGAGCTTTCCCCCCATGCCTTTATCGTCGGAGGCATTGTGCTCATGGTGGCCGTTCAGCTCGTGAGTTTCGGCCTTCTCTCTCTTCAGAAAAAGCGTTATTTCATCGAACTTTTTTATCTGACCCATTCCTCGTGTGCTGAAAAATCGGGGGAGGATTACACGTCCCTGATCAGCACGGTGAAATTTGGCCACCGGTGATTTTTGAATGAGTCGAATCAAACGGATTGCAGTCGTTGGGGGGGGAATCGGCGGATTGGCCGCCGCCCTGGAACTTTCGAAGTCTCCTGATGTTTTTGTCACCCTCTATGAAAAGGAATCCCAATCGGGAGGGCTCTGCTCCTCCTACCGCTGGAAGGATGTGGTCTGCGACCGTTTTTATCACGTGGCGCTGTCGTCCGACACGGAAACGCTGCGGCTGGGACGGGACCTGGGCCTCGAGAACAGGCTGTTCTGGAGGGGATCCAGCAGCGGGTTTTACGGGAGCGGAAAACTTGTCTCCATGTCCTCAGCTTTCGACTTTCTACGCTTCCCTTTTCTCAACCCGGTGGACAAGCTGCGCCTGGGATTGGGAATCCTTACGGCGGTCCGGATTCGAGACCCGCAGTCACTGTCCGGCCTCGCGGCGCCCGTTTGGCTGACGCAGGTCTTCGGCCGGC
>JAHIPL010000123.1 GCA_018894615.1 Acidobacteriota bacterium
CAGTTCCTTTCTCAAATACTGCCGTCCCCGGCTGATACGGGCTTTGATGGTGCCGAGGGGCTTGTCGAGAATTTCGGCGATTTCCTCCTGGCTGAATCCCTCCATATCCTTCAATATCAGGGGGATGCGATAGCGGGGATGAAGAGCGTCGACGGCTTCGCGCAGGCCTCGGACAATCTCGGAGTTGGCCGGATCCTCTGTAAAGGGGATGTTGTGCGAAAGAGTGTGCTGAACGTCGTCGAGAGGCACCAGCGGATAACGGCGTGACTTTTTCAGATCGGTTTTGGCCAGGTTGGAGGCGATGGTGTAAATCCAGGAAGAAAGGGGCGCCACCGGTTTATACCGGTCCGCCTTGAAATACACTCGCATGAAGGTTTCTTGGGAGAGCTCCACCGCTTTCTGGTAATCACCCGTCATCTGCCACAGAAAATTCACGATTTTGTCCTTATATCGTTTGAGAATTTCAGCAAAAGCCATTTCATCTCCAGACTGAACCAGCCGCATCAACTCTTGTTCTTCCATTCTCAATTTATCCAACTGTCTCGGATCGTCTTTCGTTGCAATCTTATTCATTGGATCGGTTTTCTGTGGGGTGTGTTTTCACAGGAATCACATCTTTATTGTAACCGGTTAAAATTAAGAGGGGAAGGATGAAACCGAGGATTTTTTCTTGACGAAGGGTAAAAAATTTTATCAGTAAAATTGTTTGTTTTTGTCAGGCTGAATATTTTCTGGATAGATCAATGATAATGTAAAAAGTACAGATTCAACCTATGCTCTAAAAAATATTTTTGAAAAAAAGATGCCTGTCCCCAATTAATCGGGGGGTTTGAGCTCGATCAGCACTTTGGAGGGATCGACCAGATCCCCCGGCGCGGCATTGACTTTTTTGACGACGGTATCGAGACCGGCCTTGATTTCGTTTTCCATTTTCATAGCTTCGACGATGGCCAGGGTTTGGTTTTTCTTCACCGTCTCGCCCTCCTCGACGCAGATCTTGATGACTTTCCCCGGCATGGGAGCCTTGATCATCAGGAGTTCCTCCATGGAAGCTTCTCCCCCTTCGGCAAACCCGGCGTCGTCGGACGAGGGTTCCCGGACAGAGAAATTAAAACCATCCAGACTGCAGTGGGTCTTCCCGTCCTTTTCAGCCAGAAAGACACGGTGGGAGCGGCCGCCGGTGATAATGGACAACACTCCGGGGGAGATCTCCTGAATATCGGCTTCAAAAGTTATCTCCCCGGCCGTCACGTGATACCGGCCGTCCTTTTTTTCAATGGTCAGTTTGAGCTGTTCATCATCGATGAGGTATTCGAAATCCATGTCAGTTCTCTCCTCCCATCCTCCACCGGCCCAGTGCCTCCCAGGGTGAGGGCGGCCGATCCGCCGTCCGTGGACCTCGACGCGCCGTCCCACCCCGTCCCATGGAGAAATGGGCGGCGGCTAGGGCGGCCAGCCTCTTCCCTTCATCCGTTTTTTCCGGCCCCTGCCACTCTTTGAAGTGTTCATCGATGAAGCCTGTCGTGGTCCGTCCCGCCAGAAAGGCGGGATGTGAGAAGACCTCGGTGAGAAATCCGATGCTGGTCTCCACTCCGAGAACGACATAATCTTTGAGGGCCGAGATCATCCGCCGGCAGGCCGTCTCTCTGTTTTCCCCCCAGACGATGAGCTTGGCCAGGATGGGATCGTAGTGGATGGGGACCTCCCATCCTCCATAGATGCCTGAATCATTGCGGACGCCCGGGCCCGAAGGCTCCCTGAGAAAAAGAATGGTCCCGGGGGAGGGCAGGAATCGGTTTCGGGGGTCTTCGGCATAGATGCGGCACTCGATGGCATGACCCTGCTGACGCAGATTGTCCTGCCGGAGGGGCAGTTTCTCGCCGGCGGCGATGCGAATCTGCTGGTGAACGAGATCCACACCCGTCACCAGTTCGGTCACGGGATGCTCCACCTGAAGGCGTGCGTTCACTTCCAGAAAGTAATAATTTCTGTCCCGGTCAAGAAGGAACTCGACCGTTCCGGCATTGTTGTAGCCGGAGGCCTTGACCACCTCGACGGCCGTCTCTCCCATCCGCTGCCGCAGTTCAGGGTCGAGGGCCGGCGAGGGAGACTCCTCGATGATTTTCTGATGCCGCCTCTGAATGGAACATTCCCGCTCAAACAGATGGATGGTGTGACCGTAATTATCGGCCAGGATCTGCACTTCGACATGCCGGGGGTCCTCGATGTATTTTTCAAGATAGACGGAATCGTCGCCGAAAGCTCCCTTGGCCTCCCGCCGCCCGGATTCCACACCGGAGCGAAGGGATTCCTCATCCCGGGCTATGCGCATCCCCTTGCCGCCGCCCCCGGCTGAGGCCTTGATCATCACCGGGTATCCGATGGCGGCCGCCTCGCGGGCAGAATCATCCAGCGAACCCAGCGTGCCTTTC
>JAHIPL010000124.1 GCA_018894615.1 Acidobacteriota bacterium
GGATATGTTGAAAAGATATGGAGTTATGGCCTTAGAACCAACAATGGTGCGTCTTTCATCAACGCCATTTTCAAGGAGGCACTTAAGCGCATCCCCTGAGTAATGTCCAGCAACCTCGATTCCACAGAGAACTAAATATCGGATGTTGGGATTTGCCACGATGTTAGTCACGATTTTCTCAAGCCCAATGTTCTCTGTCTGCAATGTACCTGCCAAAGCTGCTCCCTTTTCAATCGCTACCCGAACTAACTGTTCAATCTCATGTGGGGTCTGTTCTCGGGGGTAATTTAGCATAATCACAACAGCCACTGGCGAAAAATCGTTACCCCGTAGGTAACAACCTTCCTCTGGCAAGTAATCAGTTGGTGGTTTGACCTTCAATATTTTACCTATGGATTCACCTTCATTCATATATCTACCCTCGTATCCTTATGCAAGCTTTCGAGCTTGGCGTCATGAGGCCCCATTTTTTAATTAATTCTTACCTGTTAAGATTTTTTTGTCAATCCCTTATTTTCCAGGAGTTCCCTCATTTTTTTATGATTCCACCTGTGTTTCTTCGTAATTATCAATAATAGAATAATTTAGACCTTTTTTAGCCTAAATTTTGGGGGATGTCCTGTATTTTTTACTCCTGTATTTTTTACTCTGTATTTTTTACTCTGTATTTTTTACTCTTGACATTGTTTCCAATTTTTGATAAAAAATCTAGACTAACGCTCTTTGACATCCAATCTTATACAAAATCCAAAATAATTTTGCAATAAAAGTTTAGTTTTTGTTTCTGATACCAGTTTAAAATTGATTGGCAAATTTTGCCCCCACCCAAAATTTGCCCAAAGAAAAGAAGTCGGCGGGAAAAAGATTTTTGTTTTTTCTTCTTGCTTCGCCAAAAAAGGGGAGCAGGCTCGGAGCGCAGGCAATGGAAGACACGAAGTGGCTGAAGTCCGAGCACCGAGACTGCTGGGCGGGTGGGGTGAAGATTCGGCTTCTCTGCCCGATAGAAGTATTTACTTCTTTAGATTAAGGGCAGAGGCGGACGAGACCGAGCAAAAAATAATTCCTTTTTTAAAAATTTGTTCGGCGCACCATTAAAAACAGATTTTTTGCGAGGGTGAGGACGCAAGCCCTGAGCGAAGCGAAGGGCAAGCCGAATCGCAGAATTAAGTTTTTGTTAATAAGTTTTCAAAATAGGTTCGCACTGCGTTTAATAACTGCGACCAAAAACACCCCCTGCCCCGCCTATTCCTTCTTCCCTGTTCTTTAACAAAATCCCGCTTAGCACACGACAAGATACGACATTGAGCGACATGAAGCGACACAACCGGGCCTCTCTATTGACTTCCCCCCCCTGTAGATTAAACTGAATCATGTAAAAGGTGAACAAAAAAGGTGAGGCCCATGTCCCATGTGCAAAGGGGGGGCGGCGGCCCTCTTCGGGCCGTACGTTCTTTAATGTCCAATCCCATTATTCCGTTTATCGGGATTGGACTGTTTATGCTTCTTCCGGCGATCACGCTGCTTTCAGGATGCAACCGTTCCGACACCCCGTCCGGGGAACAAACACAGACGCTTTTCCCGCTGGCTGATTTGGCTGAAACCGTTTCCTACGAAATCCTTCAGCGGAAAACCTTTTCCTATTCCGATATCATCCGGATTCAGTTCAAAGTCCGAATGGCCGGCGGCACCTCCGAACAGAACCGCCTGGCGGTCGCCCAGAAAATCGTCCGTGACACCCTCCCCAGTGAAAAGTGCCACACCATTTCCATCAATTTTGAAGACGGAGGGTGCGTGGATTTCGCCCCCTACGGCAAATGGGCGATGGCCGGCGAAGTCCCGATCTCGAACTACAAGAATTACAGCTTCCGCTACGTCTTCTATTAAGCCAGGTTCCTGGGTCATTCACGAAGTGATGTGCGAGGCGCGGCGGGTGAAGCTGTATGTATATACCGCGAACCTGACGGAACAAAGCAGATTGGTTCGCCCGGAGGGTAGAAGATGTTGCCGATTGGTTTCCCTGGCTTCCTAATCCTCGTCGGCAACAGATTCCATGAATGACCCAGGCTAAAGGTGGAGTTCGATGATGTCCCCGTCGCTCAGCACAAAATCCCGGTTGATCCGCTGGCCGTCATAGGTGCGGCGGCTCCAGCTGCGGGCGTATTTCAGTTTCTCGGCAAAATCCTTGTGGACGGCCTTGGCCAGATCGTTGACGGTGCTTCCCTCGGGAAGAATGAAGGGATCGGTTTTGTCCACATCCTTCCCCGGAGCCTTGCTGTAGACGCGGAGAACCCGGAGAAGGGCGAACAGCCGGGCCTTCAACTCTTCCATGTCCGTCCCCATCGTCGCGGAAACCGCCGTCATATCAAATGTACCCTCCAGCTCTTCTCTCAACAGCCGCGCTTTTTCCCCCGATGAATCGAGATCCGCTTTGTTGGCAACGACCAGAATCCGACGATAGGGGATCTGCCGCGACGAACTCTGTCCGGTCTCATCGGCGACGAACTCGATTCTTTTCTCTTCCAGCTGGGCCATAACCGTCAACAGATCGTCCCGGGAGTCGGGCGCACCCAGATCGAGCACAAATAACCCGGCATCTGCGTTCTTGAGAAGTTCGGAGTGCCAGACATCGATGAAATCGGCCGAGATGGGGTGAGTGTCCACCAGCTGAATCTGAATATTTTCAAACTTCATCATGGCAGGCGACGGAGCGTGTGTGGTGAAGGGATAGTCGGCGATCTTGGGCTCGGTTCCGGTCAGCGATTTCAGCAGGCTGGATTTTCCGGCGTTGGGAGGCCCCAGCATGACGATCTGCCCGGCCCCGCTTTTTTCAATGGTGTATGTCGTCCCCTGATGGGATGTAGCTGGTTTTTTTTTATCCTGGACGCGAAGCTTGGCGATTTTTGTCTTGTAGAGAGCCCGGAGCTTCTCTGTCCCCTTGTGCTTGGGAATGATGGCCAGAAGCTCCTCCATGATTTCAATTTTTTCCCTGGAATCCCGTGCGGTTTTCAGCTTCTTTTCGATATCGAAATATTTTGGAGGAAGGTTGGCCGGCATGGGTGTCTCAATCCGCATTCAGGGCGACAAGCTCGTAACTCCTTGATCCGAGGCCGATCTTTTCCGCATGCTCGAGTTGATGCCGCCAGTCGGGCGGATTGGCCTCACGCAGCACATCCGCCTCACATTTCTTCAGGACCAGGTCAACCGAAGCCTGATCGAGGGCCACGGGATCCAGGCTCCCGGCAATACCTATATCCTCGGCTATCTTATGGCTGTTCTGCGACATGCAGTCACAGTCTTTCGTGATGTCCAGGATCACATTGATATAAAGGGCCTTCCCCTTGAAGAGCCGATGGACACTCAGTCCGTACTCGGCCATTTTTTCCTGCACCCGGCTTTCCTCCCTATCCCACTGCATCCTCACCGCATCCGTCTGGCAGAGGACCAGGCATTCCCCGCAGCCGATGCAGTGCTCATCCTGAATGGCCACACTTTCTTCCAATTCCTGCAGAGCCCCGGTCGGACAGCCCGGCAGGCACCTCAGGCATTTGATGCACTTCTCGGAATCGATCCAGGGGTGAACATCGGAGTGCTGCTCCAGTTTTCCCTGCCGCGAGGCACATCCCATCCCCAGGTTTTTCAGGGCCGCTCCAAAACCGGTCAGGATGTGTCCGGTGAAATGACTCAGGCAGACGAACGCGTCCGCCTCAGCGAAAGCCCGGGCGATCTTGGCTGTTTTGACCCGGGGCAGATCGACAGAAAATTCCAGGCCGTCCCTTCCGATAAGGCCGTCGGCGATCAGGACGGGCAGCCGGGTTCGTTCCAGAGAAAATCCGTGGCCCTGAGCCAGCTGCAGATGTTCCACGGCATTGGACCGGCGGCCGACATAAAGCGTGTTGGTATCCGTCCAGAAAGCTCTCACCTTCCGTTTTTTCAGATCATCGACAACGGCGGTGAGCCAGGCGGGCTTGATGTAACCTGTTGTCCCCTGCTCGCCGAAATGGATCTTGACGGCCGTCAGATCCCCTTTTTCAATCAGGTTTTCCGGGCCGAGGCGCTGATAGACCAGGCCGATTCGGCGAGACAATTCGGCCTCGGGAAGCTTTTTAGAGGCTTCGATCAAAAAGACGGTGGCAGCCATGGTATTCCCTTCACTCAGCTTTTATTGTTTCTCGAAACGCCTTGACGCCGGCTCGCGGCTCAAAGGGATGGTTCAGTGTATCCAGAGTGGTTTCCAGTGCGCTCACGGCAAATTCCGCCTGGTTTTGAGACAGGTTGCCCATGTGTCCCATACGGAATGCCTTTCCGGCCAGAGGGCCGAGCCCGCCGGCGACAACGACGCCGTTGTTCATGTAGGCTCCGCGAAAACTCAAATCATCGATGCCGTCGGGATAAAGGACGACGGACAGGGTGTCGGCCAGGAACTCGTCCTTCGTAAAAAAGGAAAAGCCAAGAGTCTGAAGGGCGCTCCTCAGGGCGGCGGCCGTCTTCCGGTGGCGGATGAAGCGATTTTCCAGGCCTTCCTCGAGAATGATGTTCGTCCCTTCATAAAAGGCCCGGATTTCATTAACGCAGGGGGTGGAAAAATATTTGGACGGATCCTTCATGATGGGCAGCCACCGCAGGATGTCGGCATAGTAGGCGGAAATCGCTCCCAGGTCCCGGCGCTTTCCCATGGCTTTTTCCGAAAAAACAGAGACGGCCAGTCCGGGAGGCACGCCGAAACACTTCTGAGCGGCCGTCAGAACGACATCGATGCCCCAGCCGTCCATGTTTTCTTCAATCCCCCCGGTCGCACAAACGCCGTCGACGACAAACAGGGCCCCGGACTCTCGAACGGCGGCGGCATATTCCCTGACCGGAGCGCAGGTCCCGGTCGCCGTATCGACATGGGTGCAGTAAACAACCGCGTACCGTTTTTCAGAGAGCTTGTTTTTCAGCGCATCCGTCGGGACGGCATCCCCCCCTTCACTTTCTAAAACGTCACAGGGGATGCTGAAACTCTGCGCGATGTCCGCCATCCTCCGGCCGAAATACCCCTGCGACACCACCAGCACGATCTCCTGAGGGGAAGCGATGTTGAGAAGGGCCATCTCCATGGAAAGAGTTCCCGCTCCGGAAACGATGAAGCCCTCACCGCTGCGGTTGTAAACGATTTTTTTCAGGTTGGCCAAAGCCTTTGTCGTCTCCTCAACAAACACCGGACTGACGTGGGAGACGGTGGGCAGGGACAGGCTGTGAATGATCCGGGGATGAACCGGGGTGGGACCGGGTATGAGCAGCAGTTTCTCTTGAGGCATGAGCGCTCCTTCCAAAGCAATTTCCATGACGGAATCCTGTGCTTCCTCGAAATGGTATGGTATCAGATTTATTATGCAAATCAAACAATCTTCCTCCAGTCCTTTATTCCGGCGGCATGAAGAGACGGATCAACCTGATTATCGGCCTCATCACAGAAACAGTATTCCGGATGTGTGTTTTTCCTTGCCCGGTCGGTTGCCGTCATCAGGGCTGATCTGCTATCATAAATTTTTCAGAGAGGAGAAACCATGCCCACAGAATCCATCCTATTTTCTCCGGTCAGAATCGGCCGCATCATCGTTCCCAATCGATTTGTCCGCTCCGCCACCCATGATTTCCTGTCGGACGGAGACGGTTTCATCACCGACCGATTGGTCTCACTTCTGGAAAATCTGGCAGAAGGGGAAACAGGGCTCATTATCACCGGACATGCCTTTGTTCACCCCACCGGCCAGGCCAGCCCCAGGCAGATAGCTGTTTTCGACGACCGTTTTCTGGCGGGATTGAAAAAAATTCCGGAAGCCGTTCACCGGTTCGATTCAAAAATATTCCTTCAGCTCAGTCACGCCGGGCGGCAGACGAAGAAAAAATTGTGCGGCTGCGAACCCCTGGCGCCCTCGTCCGTGGCGGATCCGAACTTCGGCAAGCCTCCAAAAAAAATGACGGCCCGGAACATTCAAGATGTGCGGACCTCATTTGTGCAGAGCGCCCGCCGGGCCCAGGAAGCGGGGTTCGACGGCATTCAGCTTCATATCGCCCACGGCTATCTGCTCAGCGGTTTTATCTCTCCTCACACCAACCGGCGAACGGATGATTACGGCGGTTCACCGGAAAACCGTTATCGGCTCATTGCGGAGATCATTCAGGAGATTATTGATGTCTGCGGCCCCGATTTCCCTCAGATCGTCAAACTCAACTCCACAGACTTCATCAAGGACGGCCTGGAAATCGCGGACAGCCTGCAGATCGCACGTTGGCTGGAGAAGGACGGAATCGCCGGCATCGAAGTCAGCGGCGGTATGGCCGAAGCAGGAAAAGGATCGGTCTGGAAAGGCGTACGCAGCGAGGAAGAAGAGGGCTATTTTATGGACAACGCCGTGCGCATCAAACAGGCGGTGGGCATTCCCGTATTCGGCCTCGGCGGCTTTCGCACCTTTTCCGTGATGGAGGATGCCATTCAGGAGGGAAGTGCGGATCTCGTGTCCATGAGCAGGCCCTTCATCCGCGAACCGCATCTCGTCAAAAAATACCGGGAAGGCATCATCAAGAAAGCCGCCTGCATCTCCTGCAACCTTTGCTTCAACCCGAGAGGCATTTCCTGCGGCGCCTTAAAAAAGGTGAATACATAGGCGCCGGTGAAGGGCGGGGATAGAAGGAAAAACCTCCGCCCCCGTCTCCAGGAAGATCCGGGGATCTTCATTGACGATATAGATCCTGTGAATTTCCGCCTCCAGCGCCGCCCGGACATCAAAAAGAGAATCCCCCACAACACAACATTCCCCGGGATGCAGCCCCCATTCGCACATCACATGCCCGAAGGGAGCGCCGGACGGTTTCCAGAGCCCGCTCTCCCGGGAGAGGACGAGATCGAACCGCAGGTTGAAGCGCCCCAGCAGCAAGTCGACATTTTTCCGGGAATTGTTTGTCACCAGGGCCGATCGAACCTCTCTCTCTCTCAAGTATTCAAGCAGGGCCACAATCCCTTCCCTGATCACGGCTTCGGAAGTGGCCCGCTCTTCATAAGCCTCCAGAATGGCCCATTTTCGGCTTCGCTCCGGCTCTGGAAGTTTCTGAAGATGGGACAGGATGGGTTCCCCTCCCGTCGCTATGTCCTTCTTGATGCGCGGCCAGTCATAGGGAACATCCACAATGGTTCCGTCCATATCGAAGAAGACGGCTTTGAGACTCATGGCGTCAAGGCCGGACGTCAATCGGACCGGATGCGTCCGATCTCATAAACGGGTTCGCCTTTGTTGGCGGGAGGCGTGTCGATGATATAGAGGATCATGCCTGAAAAGGGCGCTTTGAACTCCTCGACCACCCGGCCGAAATAATCAGTGACATAACCCACGGTTTCCCCTTCGCGCACATGATAGCCCATCTTGGTCAGCGGGAAAAAGAGACCGTCCGATTGGGAGTAGACCACTTCATAGTCCTCCACCCAGACGGGATCGGGAACCAGGTCCGGCTCTCCCTCCAGCATGTCGAACAGCTTCATGACGCCGATGACTCCCCTGACATTGCGGACGATATCCTCTTCCCCCGTACCGCCTAAATATCCGGATTCCGTCGTGATGGCCGGAATGGATTGAAGGATGGCCGTGTTGCCCAGGTATTTGGAGTCCAGGATGTCCTTCGTCCGGCTCTTGTCGATGATGATGTGCTTGATGCCGAAGGCCAGAACCATCTTCTTGGACACGGCATCCAGATTTTTTTCGCCGCTCAGCATCCAGTAGCAGTACGGAATGAGGGCCTCGTTGCCGTCGCCGCAGTGCATGTCGATGACGGCGTCGGAAGCGGCGATCACGGTTGTATTGAGAACGTGGGCGATGCGCTCCGACTGGGTGCCGTCCTTTTTCCCAGGAAAAACCCGGTTGAGGTTCTTCCAGTCATGGGGATTGTAGTAAATGATCCGCTTCTGGAAACCCGGAAGATTGGCGATGTGGACCAGAACCAAAGTGCCCGACAGAGGACCCAACACAAACGGGGCCCTCTCCGCGGCAGCCGCAACCGCCGATGAAAGAAGGAGCACGGCCGTTAAAAAGAAGCGGTGATGTTTCATCCTTTATCCTCCTTTTTGTTCAGGGGGGCCTTGTGCGGGCAGCGCCCCTCTTGAAGCGGCCCTATTGTATCGGAACAAGGGGGATGTAGTCTATTCCACATTTCATTCACTTGTCTCTTGCCTCCTCCTTTTTTTTTCTGATATAATACATTTCATTACAAGTAAAATAAGTAGGGAGGCTCGAGCATGGGAAAATATCTGGCTATACTCTTCGGACTGATCGCCCTGGTCGGCGGTGTTCTTCTCGTCGTTTTTGTCTGGTGGCGTGAATTTTACGAACTCGTCTTCGGATGTATTCCACCACTCCTGTTTTTTGGAGGCCTCATCGCCCTGATCGCCGGTATCAGCAGCCTCAAAGACGCCAAACGCACCAGGCAGCTGGAAGAGGAAGCCGACCTGGAAGAGGTAGACGCTGAAGGAAAAAGCGAATAGGCCGGCTTCCCTCTGAATTCATCGGGAGAGGATTTACCGGTCCGCATTAAAGTAAAGATCGTCTTCCGAATTCCCATTATTTCTTTCAAAATTAAAGGCCCATTTTTCATTCACCCCCCTTGACATGTAATCACATATAGCGTAACTTGTAATTGAAGTACAAATAACAAAGGAGGCCGTCGTGGCCGAAAAACAAAAAGTGACCCCCGAAAAAGAGGACGAAAAAGAGAATGTCGGAAAAGAAAAACCGGCGCACACTCTGGACGACATCGGCAACCACATGGAAAAATTCGCCGTCCGTACCGCGGAGTCCATCCGCAAGGTGATCGACAGGGCCCTGTCCTCCAGAAACACCGTGCTCACCATCCGCGTCAACGATGACTGCAACCGAAGGCTCAATATGCTGGTTGAGGCCGGTCTCTTCAGAAGCCGCTCGGAAAGCGCCGCCTTTCTGATCGAGGAGGGGCTTAAGTCCCAGGAGGCCCTTTTCGCCAAAATCGAAAGCCGGTTTTCCCAGATCGACAAGTTAAAAACCGAACTCAAAGACATGGTCAGCGACGAATTCATCAAGACCGCCGAGCGGAAGGACAAAAAAGGTTCCTGACCGGTTCCTGACCGGATTGTACGGCTCATTCGAAATGTGCTAGAATTGATCTGTGGGTCAGATCGTCATCGCCATTCTATCCGCACTGTCGCTGACTTTAACGGCGACCACGCAGAACATCGAGCGGGCTTTTCTTCAAAACAACGCCAAACTTCTCTACTCATACTTTCCTGAACGCTCCTACATCAACATCGCCCTTCCGGAACCGGTGTCTTTTTCCGATTACGTGTCCAATCAGCAAGCCTATTTTCTCTTCAAAAGAATTTTCTCCTCCTATACGACTTTTCAGTTTTTTTCCGACAGAGAGACAATCTTCATTCCCCGGCGGACGGTCATTTTTAAGGCCCGATGGTCTTTCCTGGATCGAAAAACGGACAACCAGCATGTGTATTTTATCTACTTTTATCTGACTTTTCACACGGACGGAATAAATCATCGGGAACCCGTTTTCTGGAAGATCAGAGAAATCCGGGTTGAAGTCATATGAACCGGGAAAAAGTCCGTTTTTCAGACAAAACAGCGATTATCGGCCTTATCGCCTGCCTCATCCTCTCTCTCGCCGCTCTATCCGGCTTCCTCATCAGTCCTGTCTTTTTATCCAATAATTACTATGGGCGCAGCCTGAAGGAATCCCGCCAGCAGAAGGAAAAGATCCGCCAGTCCTTTTTATCACTGGAACAGCTTCAGCAAAAGAGGGCGTCGGATCTTCTCAAATCTCCCCTCCCCTTGAACAATCGGGACATCTATCGCCTGTTCCAGGAACTGCGGCTTCAGCCGGAATTGGAAGGGACGGCCCTCTATCGTGAAGGCCGCCTGGAGTTGTGGGAGGGGAACGTGGTCGATGTCGGAGACATCCTCCCCCGCCTCGGACACATCCTGCCGGACGGGGACAGAACGGCCGTTCTTCATCACAAGGCTTCCTGGTACATGATCAGGCCGGTGCCGGTGAACGAAGCCGATCACATCGTGCTGTATCAGCTTTTGGCCTTTCTGCCTCAGTTCAAGGCCCCCTATCTCGACGATTTTCACATACTCGGTGAGCGTCTTCTTCGCAGCGGCCGAATCGAATATCATGATTTCAGCGACAGCATTCCCGGCTATGAACGGATATTCAGGGAGAAGGACGAATATGTCGGGGAACCCCGGATGCAGGGCGGAGTTCTGTCCTATTTTTTCCCTCTTCGGACACAGAACGGGAAAATAGCCGCCACTCTGACGCTGGACTCGCCGCCTCTGGCCACCAGGGTGGCGGAGATCAAGGAGACCTTCGCCCTGTTCTGTTATCTCTTTCTAATCGCCGCCCTCGTTTTTTGCGCCGTTCTTCTGATCAGGGCCCCCGCCTCTCAAAAACCGAGGCCCGCTCTTCGGATCGCTGTTTTTTCCGCGGTTTTGCTCCTTGTCCGTTTTCTGTTTTTCCCTCTCAGCCGCATCGGTGCCGTCCAGTCCCTGTCCGTTTTTTCTCCCACGACTGCCAGTTTCATCTCTTTCTTGAATCTGACCAAATCTCCGGCCGACATCTTTCTGACCGCCCTCATGCTTTTTCTTTTCCTGGCGGCCCTGTTTCGCTCCTTCCCGGGAAACAGCCGGACAACCGGAACCGGCTCCTCCCTTATCCGAGCCGCGCTCATGCTGCCGGCGGCGGCGGCAGGGTTTTTTCTTCTCTCCGTCTTTCAGTCGGTCTTCGACAGGCTCGTGTTTAACTCAACTGTCGATTTTTTTCACTTCACCTTTCAGCCGTCCTTTCTGCTTCTTCATTTCAGCCTGCTTCTCTTCTTCGGCTCCTTTGTTCTGGTCACCCTGAGGATCTTCCGGTCGGCGGCCGTTTCTCCGGCGGGTTTGCCCATCGATTTTTCAATTCTGGCCGCTGTCTGGGCGGTCTATTCCATTCTGTTCCGCTATCCCCTCTCCCTTCAAGTCGCTCACGGGTTCCTTTTGTCGGGGCTTCTTCTCAGCGCCCGTTTTCCCGGGTGGCGTAGACGGAAACGGTTTATCCTGGCGTCCATTCTGCTTCTTTCCAGCTTCTTTTTTATCTCTTTCAGGATGACCGACACCGATAAAACGGAAACCCTTCTGCGGCACTCCCTCCAGCACATCATCAAATCACAGGAAAACTGGGGCCGCTTCCTGATGGAGCAATCCCTGCATGAAATCGACAATAAACAGGAGGCTGTTTTCGCTTTTCTGGAAAACACCGACCCATACAATTTTGCCCGTCTTCTCTGGGACGAAACACCTCTGGCCAAATTCAATAAATACTCCCGGCTCGAAATTCTGACGCCCCGGGGAACCGTACTCTCCAATTTCGCTCTGAACGTACCGGAGATCCTTCTCGCCGATTATGAATTTCCTCTCAGCCGGGAGTGGATGGTCTTTGACCAGAACATCCTGTATCTCGGCAGAGACAAGGATTTCCTCATCTCCTACAAGGACTGGTTCGCAGAAGAGCAGCATGTGGGGCGGGTGATCGTTTTTCTCATGATCGATTACGAATCACTCCCCTTCCTCTTTTCCGCCAATCCCTATTTTGAGGTGATGCGGTCCACTTCCATGCCCTCTCTCGACAGATTCGATCCCGGCTTCGCCATCTATGACCGGGAAGGACATCTGATTTACAACCCCAAAAAAATCACGGCCGGCATCCCTCTCGAGTTTCTAAACCGGATCCCCGAATCCGATGAGAGCCTGTGGGACACTTTTACAGATAAGGGCACCCGGTACCACAGCCTCTATTTCCGCTGGACCGACCGGATTTTTTCCCTTTTTGTGCCGGTGACGACCCCCTTCTCCATGCTCCTCAACTTTTTAAAACTCCTTCTGTTTTTCGGCGGCCTTTATTTTCTGGCCGGATTGATCCGCGCCGCCGTCGACCGCTCAAGGAGACTCACAAGTCCCTTCTGGTCCTTTTCCAATCGGGTGTACATCTCTTTTGTCATCATCGCCCTTTTCCCCCTCATGATCTTCGCTTTCTCCACACGCAGTTTTTTTGACCGCATCTTCAGCACGCAGTTCATGGAAAAAGCCGAAGTCCATGCGGAATTCGCCCGCCGTGTCATGGAGGACTACGCCTATCTTCAGACGGAGGAACGCACGTCCCTTTCCCTGCCCCCCGACAACATTGTCCTCTGGATCAGCTCGACCATCGCCAACGATGTCAATATCTACCAGGACGGCCATCTCGTCTCCTCCAGCCGGAGGGAATTTTTCGATTACGGTCTTCTTCCGGAGCTCATCGACGGTGAAATTTACAATCAGATCCAGTACGAAAACAATCCCTATTACTCTCAGACCCAGGCCATCGGTAACTACACGTTTCACACCCTTACCATCCCCTACAAACTGCAGGACAGCACCGTGCTCATCTCCCTTCCCTTTCCCCTGGAACGTCAGGAACTCTCCAGGGCCACTGAAGATCTGATGGATTTCCTCTTTCTTCTGTCCGTCTTCCTCATCATCGCCGTCCTCCCGCTCGCCAGCGGAATCGGGGGAATGATCATCAATCCCGTTCGGCGCCTTTTGACAGCCACCCGGGAAGTGAGCCTGGGCAATCTGGAAATTGTTGTCGACTACCATAAAAAAGATGAGATGCGGAACCTCATGGAAGGATTCAACTCCATGATCGCCGCACTGAAGAAGCACCGGCAGGACATGTCGGAAATGAGCAAAAAAGTGGCCTGGGCGGAAATGGCCCGGAAAGTGGCCCATGAGATAAAAAATCCGCTGACCCCCATTCAACTCTCCGCCGAACACCTCCTCACCGTCTATAGGGACAACCCGGATCGTTTCGAGAAAGCCCTGCATGAGTCCACGTCCTACATCATCTCCGAAGTGGAAAACCTGCGAAAAATCGCTCACGAATTCATGAAAATCGCCAAAGAGGTCGTCATGACAAGAGAGACCGTCGACCTGAAGGAAATCATAGCGGCCACCATCGAACCCTATAAAAAGGTTCTTTCCCATCGGATCCGGTTCAGGGAAACCTACGCGGCCTCGGAGACGAACTGCTCCGCCGACAGGGATAAAATCATCATCGCCCTGAAAAACGTATTCACCAACGCCATCGAGGCCATTCAAAAGGAAGGGGAGATCGCCGTCCATCTGTCGGACGGCGAAGATCAACTGGAGTTGACCGTGTCCGACACGGGTTCGGGAATCGCTGAAAACGCCCTTCCCAAGATTTTCGATTCCTATTTTTCGACAAAAGACGTCGGGACGGGGCTCGGTCTGCCCATCGCCAAAAAAATAATCGAGGACCATGACGGCCGCATCCAGGTGAGCAGCAAAAAGGGATCCGGGACGGTCATCACCATCCGGCTTCCCCGTGGAAAAAAAGAGAGCGGCTCACATGGGGGATGAGTTTTTGGTGAAACGGATTCCAGAGGACCGTGCCCCCGCACGACTAACTCATAGGAACGCCTGGACTTTTCGTCCGGAGAACACCGGTCAGGCTGGTTTTTTTAGAGCAAATATGGAACAATAGGACATTAATGAAAAAACGTCTTGTTTGGATGGCATGTCTGGCGATGGCAGGAGCTTGTCTCCCTGTCGGAGCGGAAAACGTCAGTTTCCGCATCACCTACGATCTCAACAGCATCGGCGGCGGGGACGTCAATAGCTGGCTCAGCGCGGCCAACACCCTCTGGCAGGACTGGAGCAAAAATGTCGGAGGGCAGCTCACAGGCGAATTCTTCCCAATCGAGTACGGGTCATCCTATCAATTCGAAATGCGCATCCCCATCTACAAAGGCTTCGCCCTGAATCTGGGAGGGACTTACCTTACCTCGACATCGGAAGGCACGGTGGATTTTTCCGGCGATTCAGGCCGGCAAAATGAAAGCCAGCGCCTGCGGAACCAGATCAAGGCCATTCCCGTCAAAATCGGTTTCAGCCTCAATCTCCGCATGCCGTTTTTCCCCAAACTCCTGGTCACGACGGGAGCAGGACGGCACATCGTCTTTGTCCGCTACAACACGGAAGATCGCTACGACGCCTCCTTCTCCACCGGCGGCCAGGATTTCAACTACTGGTACGAGAGATCCAACAGCTACAAGTCCGAAGCCCTCGGATTTTATATGACTGCCGGAATCGAACTGCAGGTTTTTAAATTTTTGGCCCTTGTCGGTGAATTCGAGAAGGTCTGGTCCGAAGTGGACGGATTCAAGGGCGAATTCACTTACAGTGATTTTTCCGACACGAACACGAACGGCAAGGCCTCCCTCTATTATTACGAAAACGCGGCCTTCGGATTGGAGGGGCACTACCCCGTTCTGGCCGGCCATGAAAACCGGCCGGTCGGATCGACCATCAGCAGCGTCCGTCAGGGCAAGCTCAATTTCAGCGGGCAGAGCCTCCGGTTCGGCATCCGCTTCATCTTCTGACAAGGATCACCCATGGCGAAAACTCTGATCACCTACTTCAGCCGCACGGGAAACACCAGGCAGATCGCCGAAGCGATAGAGGCGGCCGTCCCCGGAAATAAGGAATGCCGTCCTCTGGCCGAAATCGAATCCGTCGAGGGCTATGATCTGCTGTTTGTCGGATTTCCCGTCCAAACCCACAGCATACCCCACAGAGTGGAACAGTTTCTCAAAACCATTCCCCGCGGGAAAAATATCGCTCTCTTTTCCACCCACGGCTCACTGACAGGAGGCCGGCTGTCACGGGAAGCCCTGGAACATGCCGCATCTCTTGTTTCCAGTGCGCGGCTTCTGGGAACATTTTCCTGCCGCGGGAAAGTCTCTCAAGAGGCCTTGGAAGTCCTCAGCCGCTCACCTGAACACAAAGCCTGGTCGGAAATGGCGGGTTCGGCACGGACACATCCCGATGAGCACGACAGCAAAGAAGCGGCGGCCTTCGCCCGCTGGGTCCTCACTCTGGCCGCAGGCTGATTTCTTTCGCTTTTTCCTTGAGTTCCACCAACACCCCGCCCATATCACGTGGATGGGCAAAGATGATGCGGCTTCCTCCCGCGCCGCAAACCGGCCCTTCAGTGATGAAACGGACCCCGTTTTCTTTGAGTCCCTTTATGGCGGCCTCAATGTCCTTCACTTCAAAACAGACGTGGTGAATCCCCTCCCCCCGGGTTTCGAGGAATTTCGCTACCGGAGAATCGGGTGTAAGAGGCTCAACAAGTTCGACGGATCCACCTCCGGGGATGTCCAGATGCGCCGCCCTGACCCCCCTCTCAGGAATCTCCTCGATGTCGGCATCCGCCGCATTCAGAAGAGCTTTCCACCTGTTCAGACCGTTCTCCATATCCTTGACCGCAATCCCGATGTGATCCAGTTTTTTAATCATGAGGCCTCTTTCAACCGGGCGATGATCGTATCGGCCACCGTGTAGGGATCGATTTCCCTTTCAAATATCCTCCTGATATAGGATTCAAAATCGGCGGAATCAATCTCCCGGCGGACCGTCTCCAACAACCGCTCGCTGATGATATCCCGAAGAAGCCCGCGGATGTGCATTTTTTTTCGTTCCAATCGCTCCTGATCGTTGCAGGAGGAGAAAAAAGACATCGTTTTTTGAAAGAGTTCATCCATCCCCTCCCCCGTGGTGGCGACCGTGCGTACGACCTCAGGTACGGGGCGGTCCTTCAGACCAAGATCGAGCATGGCCCGCAGATGCCTGTCCGCCCTATCCGCTTCCGGTGAATCGGCTTTGTTGAGAACGAAGATATCGGCGATCTCCATGATCCCCGCCTTGAAAGCCTGAATATCGTCTCCCGCACCGGGAAGGAGGGTGACAAGTATGATATCGGCCAGCTTGACCACCTCCACCTCATCCTGACCCACGCCGACGGTCTCGATCAGAATGATGTTTTTTCCAGCCGCTTCCAGAATGCCGATGGCCTCGCCCGTAGCCTTGGCCAGGCCGCCCAGATGCCCGCGGGTCGCCATGCTTCGAATATACACTTCGGGACGACCGCTGTGACGCATCATTCGAATCCTGTCGCCCAGAATAGCGCCGCCGGTGAAAGGGCTGGAGGGATCGACGGCGATAACACCGATTCGATCACCGTTGTCGCAGAAACGGCCGATGAGCTGGTCAACCAGAGTGCTTTTTCCCGCCCCCGGCGCGCCCGTCACCCCGATGATGACGGACCGGCCTGTGTAGGGGAAAAGAGCCTTCATCAGATCCCGCGAAGAAGCCCCTCCGTTTTCGATCAGGGAGATCCCCCGGGCCACGGACCGCGGTTCTCCATTCCGTATTTTTTGGGCCAGAACAGCGGCTGCATCATCGGTCTTCATGGTGCGATTATAAGAAAGAAGACGGCCGGGTGCAAGACCGTTGTGTTTGACAGTTGTGTTTCCCGAATAATCGGGTAAGCCGCGATGATCATAAGGGATAGCAAAATATAAGCCTCTACTACACCTGAAGAATCGGTATAATAGAGGCATGCAAAAACATAAAAAGTTTCACCCAGTAGGTGAAACCCAAAAGGTGCTTTTA
>JAHIPL010000125.1 GCA_018894615.1 Acidobacteriota bacterium
AAGGACAAGATCAATGTGATCGAACGCGGAGTGGAAAACCTGGAAGAGATCAGTCCGTTCAACGATCCGGGCAATCCCGATCGCCTGCGGCTTGAAAGCTGGTTCAAGCCAGTCATCGAAGAGGGGGATATTCTGGAGACCGTGGTCAAAACCGTCGAGCGAAACCGGGCCGAGGTCCTCCTCAAGGACTGGAGGGGAGTTCTCACCAGCGGGGATCTGCCGCCCATGTGGGGACGCAGTCTCAGCACCCTCATCAAGCCCGGGGATGTCGTTCATGTGAAAATCAACAAGATCGACGAGGAAAACAGGCTCCTTCAGGTCAGCCTGGAACAGGAACCAGAGCTGGAAAGCGCTTTCATGGCCATCCATCCCCAGTCGGGCCAGATCAAGGCGATGGTCGGCGGATACAGCTACAAACGTCTCAAATTCAACCAGGCGACGCAGGCCATGCGGCAGTCGGGATCGGTCATCAAACCATTTCTTTACACCGCCGCCCTGGACAACGGGTATTCGCCGACCAGCATCTTCATCGACGAGCCGACGGAATTTCCAGACAAATGGATGGGTGGGATTTATTCGCCGCCCAATTACGATGAAAAATACAAAGGCGCGTGTACGCTGCGGATGGGAATCGAGCAGTCGCGGAACATGATCACGGTCAAGGTGCTGGACGCGATTTCGCCCCAGGTGGGGGTGGACTACGTCAAGCGCTTCGGCATCACCACTCCCATTTATCCCTATCTGTCCCTGGCGCTCGGTGCCTTTGAGGTGTACATGACGGAGATGGTTTCGGCCTTCTCGACGTTCCCCAACAAGGGTGTCCGGATCGAGCCCTCTTTCATTTCGAGGGTGGAGGACAAGGACGGCAGCGTACTAGAGGAGGCGCAAATCCGTTCCCACAACATCATCTCGCCGCAGCTGGCCTACCTTATGACCTCGCTGCTGCGGGGCGTGGTGCTGCGGGGGACGGCGACTCCGGCCGCCTCCCTGGAGATGAACATCTGCGGTAAAACGGGGACTACGGACGAGCATTCCGATGCCTGGTTCATGGGATTCTCGCCCGACCTCTGCGCCGGCGTCTGGGTGGGATATCCCGAGGGCCGCCGCACGATCGGGCCTCGCAAGTCGGGTGCAGTGGCCGCCCTTCCCGTCTGCAGAGATTTTTTCGAACGGATCATTGAGGATAAAAAACAGGCTGCGAAGAAAGAGGGTCAATCGTATGTTCCCGAGGAATTCGAGGAACCGCCCCATCTGGAGTATGTCCAGATCGACCGGCTGACGGGACGCCTGGCCGGCCCGATTTGTCTTTCGCGCTACGTCTTCCGGGAGGTTTTTCTTCCCAATATGAAAAAGCCCTCCAGGCCCTGCACTTATGAGGACCACATGCTGACCTATGATTACTATCTGGCCCTGCGGGAGAGGGAGCAGGACTGAGGCATAAAATCTTTCCCGCACTTTTCTTAAAACGAATGCTATTTTTTGCGGACTTTTTTTGTCGAAGAGGATGAGCGGGAAGGGGCCCGCATGCTGCTTGGCCGGGAGGAGGATCGGGGTGTGATGGACCGTGTCGGAATTTTTCGCTGTGAGGGGGACGCCGGCGCCTTGGAGATGGAAGAGGATTTGCCGATCCGGCTGTAAATCTGTCCCAGGGTCGAGCCCGAGCGGCCGGTGTCGCGCATTCGGGACCGGATGGAAGAAGAGGAAGGATAACGCCTCTGAATGTTTCGCCGCTCCATTGCCCGATCGGCAGGCCTGAGTTTGGCCGGAGTGTTCATCCGTTCCGATCCCGACATGCCGTCCTTGAGAAAAATCCGGCTTCCGGATGTGCTGTCCATGCGGCCGGCGGAGGAGGGTCGCAGGGGCTGTCTCTGAGGGGTCAGCGTGATCTGCCCGGCCTGCTGCAGCCCTGATGGGCTCAGAGCGACTCCGGCCACGCGGGGGGCCTGCAGCTGGTCTTTGTGAACGACCGTCAAGGTCCGGGAGAGGGGGGGGATGGTCCGGCCCGTGTAGCGGCTGTAATAGATATCGTTGATGATGACCCCGGGATATCCGTCGTAACTCAGTGGGGCCCACGCCCAGTAGTCGGGACCCGAGAACCAGCTCACCCAGGCCGGGCCCCAGACGGTGGTCGGGATCCAGAACCATCCATGACCCGTGTTCCAGTGCCAGCGGCCGTAGTGACAGGTGACCCATCCCCAGCTTTCATAGGGAAGCCAGGTCCATCCGGGCAGCCCCAGCCAGATCCAGCGGCCGTTGTAATAGGGCCTCCATCCGGTGTCGGTGCCGAAGGGAACCCAGACAGGACCGTAAGGCGGTACATCGTCCCACCGTCCGGAATCGGCAAGCTCGGTTTCAAAGTCGGCCAGCTCTTCGGGAAGATAGCGGCTGTCCGTTTCACGCTGCAGTTCATAATCCCGCTGCCCGTTCCACCTGTCGAAACTGTCTTCGGTGTTGGAAAGGAATTTCGTGGGGTCGGATGTCGCCCGCCCGTCAATGGCTTCGAGGCGCTGGTCGGCTTTGATCAAGACAGATCC
>JAHIPL010000126.1 GCA_018894615.1 Acidobacteriota bacterium
ACTAGTGCTCTGTCAACCCGATAATGTTGGATATAGCCTTTTCAATTTGATTCTGGCATCTTCCGTTGTGAACCTCCAGTTCACCTTGGCCTGAGAGGTGTTACGTCGATTCTGCCAGGCAGCAACTTCAGCACTCAGTATTGCCTTATCAGGAAGGCGGCGATTGAGGCACTGACGTGAAAGAATGCCCAGTTCAATCTCCGCCATATTGAGCCAACTGCCATGCTTCGGTGTATAGTGAATATCGAGACGGTCAAGCAAACGACGGGCTTCATGCGGCTCGAATACCTCATAAAGGGAGGCGCCGGTATTGAGGTTATCCATAACCAGTGTCACTTTCCGTGCGACCGGATAGCGCACGTCCAGAAGTTCCTTGATCTGCATTGCCCAGTCTACCTTCGTCCTTCTGTCGGTCACCGACACATGCCGTTTACCGTCAAGAGGCTCAAAAAACATAAACAGATTACACACGCCATTGCGTTCATACTCGTAGTCATGGCGTGCCGGACGTGCTGCCTTGATTGGAATGGTCCTCCTGGTTTCTTTAACCAACTGCCGACTGGTCTCGTCCATGCAAACTAATGGTTCTGCGGGATTAAAATCCCGTTTGTAAACAGTCAGGATATCCTCCATAGCACACACAAAGGCGGCGCTTGACTGCGGTGGAATACACCACTGCTGGTGCAACCACGGCTTCAACTCGTTTTTTTTAACGTCCGGCGTACGGCCTCATACGAAATACTCTCAATGTGTCCAAGCTCCACCATCTTATCGGCCAACAAGCGCAAACTCCACCGGCTGTACCCTTCGGGTGCTTTGCTGCAAGACAAAGCTATCAAATGGGCTTCCACATCACCATCGACCTTCTTTCGAGAAACCTTCTGGGTATATTTGCGACGGCGTAACACCGCCTCCAGTCCTTCTTCAACAAGCTGTTTTCGTACCCGCTCAATGGTTTGTACTGTGACATCTAACGCCTCGCTGATTTTCTCGTCTTGCCACCTGGGCCCACCTTCTCCGATATCGGCCTTTAGCAGGATGCGTGCCCTGGTGAACATCCTGGCTGGACCTTTGCCTCTTGATATCAGACTTGTTAGCGACTCGCTCTCCTCTTTAGACAGACGCACAATATATTTTTTCATTGACCTCCCCCAAGCTTGTGTCTTCATTGCTTTCAGAGGTAAGTCTGACACAAAACCTGGGTTGAAGTCAAGCCATAAACCCAATAATATTATGTTGACATGACACTAGCATGTTAGGCCGTTTATCACCGTCCAGCAGACCTAATGAGCGCCAGCCGACTTTGGGTACGGGCAACGATATCGTCATAAGTGACTATTTCCACATCCGGTATCGTAGCCATAAGCTTCTGGCGATCAAACGCATCCCGGAACTCCGAGGAGGAGCCAATTACGACTCCCAAGTGAGGGCGGTAGATCTCTATGCCAAGACGCTCCTTAAGCCGTTCGCGATTACCTCGTTCCTCAAACCAATTGCTATATTCAAGTAACTGCGCTCGCGCTTCCGTCACCGCTGTGGAGAAACGATCCCGATTCTTTTGGCGACGAACAAGTTTAGCCTGCGGAAGTTTGAGGTCCACAATGGTGGCACGTTGAGCCTCCGGATCCACCAGGAGGAAATCAGGGATAAGGGGTCCTGTATCCTCCCTAGTCAGGAATACATGGGGGAAGACTTCGCGATGGTCCCATCGCCTGAAGAACTGAGGATGCTTTTCGAAAAAGCTTTGGATATCCTCTTCTCTCGCTCTTGGATCATTGATGAGGTCCTCAAGCTCCATTAGCTCGGACGGTGTGACACCTGCGTATTGCTCCTTGAAGTGTGTTAGAACAGCTAAGCCCGGCCGCACAATACCAGCTTTTCCTTCTATACAATAGGGATCGAGGATGCTCGTAGGCCGGAAGACAATGCGCCCCTGTTCAATGGCCATCAGGTACTGAAAGTCTTCAGTTGGCTCTTTTCCCTCAATCGCTGAAAACAGGTCTCTTACCTTCGGGGCGTCCGCTAGCGGTGTCCAGGCATGGTAGCCAAGGCCCCACATCAGGGTCTCGATGGAGAAAGTGCTATGCAGGACCTGGTTCTTGAATCCGTATGCGGGCTCCTCGCCATAATCTCGCGTCACAGCCGCGATCGCTCGAAGAAAATGACCTACTCCGATTGTCTTTCCCGGCTCCGCAAGCCTCGCCGCCTCGGTCAACACTAAGCAGAGCCGTTCCCCAGGGACTACCGTAGTCGGATCGCACTTTGGAGCTAACTTGTACTCATGAAAGATGTTGAAACGGCCTTCGTCGAGATCAACAAGCCGCGTGAGGGTTGTATTCAGTCGATACAGTGCGAGCGTTAGGTATGAGTCGGGGAAACCTTGGTCCTCCGGCTCGATGTCTGGCAGGCTCGCCGAGACTTCAAAGGCACGGCTCAGCTTCTGGTCGAACTCAAGTCCATGACTCTTAAGCTGAGCCAGCAAAGGCTTTCCTTTCTCTAACCAAATCATATCAATGCCTTTTCAGGCGATTACTGCATCAAGCGGGCTAACATATGTTATACAGCCATTTCGACTGTGTTAACGCGGCATATACTTCTGCCTATAGCAATATACTGACCAAACCGGACTAATCTATTGGATTGAAAATGAATAAATTCGTCCACACTCATTCGATTCTCCCACAATTGCTATATCGAAGCCATTTCTGCCTAAACGGAGATTACCAGAACAGATACCGATATTCAAGCCACTTAATTATTTATGAGAGAAACCGGTGTTATCAGTCGTCTTTTTCTATGTTATGGATAAGCCATATCAACAAAAATGTCATGGGCCTCGACTTCTAGATCAGGTTAGACAAAGAATCCAGTCTCTTCATTACAGCAACCGGACCGAAAAGACCTATATCGGATGGATCAAGCGTTTCATCCTCTATCATGGGAAACGACATCCTGTGGAAATGGGTGAAAAGAGTACACAATGTCCATAATCTTGACGTAAAAGCCGGTTTTGGACGAGTCCATATGCCATACGCACTTTCAAAAAATATCCTAATGCCTCAAAAGAATGGGATTGGCAGTATGTGTTTCCAGCGACGAGTCGATATAAAAATCCGGAAACGGGAGAACAAGGAAGATATCACATTCATGAAACAGCAATCCAAAAATCTGTAAGGACAGCAATAAAAAAGGCCGGAATACAGAAATATGCGAGCTATCATACGTTTCGTCATTTATTTGCAACCCACCTCATTGAGAATGGATATGACATCAGAACAGTCCAGGAACTGCTCGGCCATAAAGATGTCAGAACAACAATGATATATACCCATGTTCTGAATCGTGGAGGACGAGGTGTCCTGAGTCCTGCCGATAGATTGTTATAGGCAATATTTTGCAGACAGCGTTGCAAGAGTAATCATACTCTGATATTCTCTGTTTAGACAGATATACAAGCTGTAAAGCAATTGCGGGAGAATCGAATGAGTTTGGACGAATTTATTTATTTTCCTCCACAAAGCTCAATCCAGACAAATCAGCATATCGCCATAAAGAGAAATATTTGCGGCATTAAAACAGCCGGAACGGCTGTATAATATATGTTGGGCATGAAGAAAGAAGAGATACCTATGGCTAGACGAAAAGAGAAGACATTCGACGACTACCGCCCTGAAGGGCATCTGTGGATCACCCTTTCAACGGGCGAATACTACCCCGATGTCCTTCCTCTTGCTTGTGAACTTTACAAGCCTGTGCTTGTCACTTTCGGCCAACTCCTCAAGTCCGCCCACTCATCAACAGATCTCTTTATAACTATCGCAGAAACGAAACCGCAATGGATGCGGATTCAGTTATGCCGTGTCTTCCGGAAATACGTTAGTCCCGAGATTCCTGTGGAAATGCTCAAAAAGAAGAGCGCAGCGAAGGATATTTGTGACCGCTTCGGAAAGGGATTCAGAGCTGTCACTGAGGTTCAGCAGCGTTTTCAAGAGCGGCCAATGCCCGATGAGGCACTCTGTGCTGTCCTATGGGAATACAAGGACAGGGGCCAGAAGGGATACGATCTGACGGAAAGACTCTTCACGATCATCAGGGAGATATTCCCTATGCTCAAAATCACAGGACCAGAACGTGCTGGCAAAGACGTTCTGCTTGGCGAGCTATTTGACGATTACCCCGAACCTGACAGACCAGTCGATTTTGTATTGGCACACAAAGGTACACCAGTAGCTATAGGTCTTGCGCGATATGACTCTGATCGAGGAGGTGCACAGGAAGACGACAGAACAGGACAGTACCGAGACTGCGCAAATGAAGTCCTCAATTATGCCAAGAAGCATAACCTTCCCATCAAGGTGATTTTTCTCAACGATGGTCCTGGGCTTTTGCTAGGGTCAATGTGGAGTGACTACGCCTATATTGAGAACTCCCGGCCCGGATTGATCAAGGTCGTGACGCTGAGAATGATCCCAGAACGGATTACTATGAAGTGGCTGCTTTCAAAGTAGGACATTGATATGGCAACAGGTATTCCAAGCAAGAATGGTAACAGTACAGGGGGTGCTATTAGGCTAACATACCCGGGCAAACTACCGCAGCAGGGTATACTGTCCGAACCAAGCGTGTCGGAATTCGAAGTAGCTCACAAGACCGCATCAATAAATCGGCTGTACTGCGGAGACAACCTTGCTGCATTGAAATCGCTGATAGATGATACAGCAGTTCGAGGGAAAGTTACGCTTGTTTATATTGATCCACCATTTGCGACTAGAGGCACATTCCTGTCTCGCAAACAAAAAAAGGCCTACGAAGATGACCTATGCGGGGCTGAATATGTCGAAAGCCTCAGGAAACGCTTTGTCTTGCTTAGGGAACTCCTTTCTGCTTCCGGCTCCATTTACCTGCACCTTGACGAGACCATGGTATTCCAAATGAAACTGGTCATGGATGAGGTCTTCGGGGCTTCCAATTATCGCAACATGATTGTAAGGAAGAAATGCAATCCCAAGAACTACACCAGAAGAGCCTACGGCAACATCGCCGACTTCATACTGTTTTACACCAAGACTGACAGATATACATGGAACCGACCGATTGAGCCGCTCTCAGAACAGAGCACCAAAGAATATCACTATGTGGAACCTGAGACAGGTCGCCGTTTCATGAAAGTTCCCGTTCACGCTCCTGGTAAGCGCAATGGAGCCACAGGGGGGAGTTGGCGCGGCAAGCTTCCGCCGCCGGGAAAGCACTGGCAGTACACCCCGGAGACGCTTGACCAGATGGAGGCGAGGGGCGAGATATCCTGGTCAAAGAATGGAAATCCGAGGCGGAAGGTGTATCTCGATGAACACCTAGGTGTCGGCATTCAAGATATTTGGTTGGATTTCAAAGATGCGCACAATCAAAATATAAAGATTACGGGCTATCCAACAGAGAAGAACCCGGAGCTGCTTCGTCGCATCATCGAGGCATCTTCTAACCCAGGTGACTTGGTTCTTGACTGTTATGCTGGGTCGGGCACAACGATGGCCGTAGCGGATGAACTACAACGTCACTGGATCGGTATAGATCGAAGTTCCGAAGCCATCTCCACTATTTTTGCCCGTCTTGAGCGTGGATTGAGTCCGATGGGTGACTACGTTGCAAAGCCCTACCAATCGAAAGAGTCAGGCCCTCAGCCTTCATTGTTTGATTCCCTTGAAGAGAGCACTTCGACTGCAACCTCCAAGGACTATCCTGCCCATGTGCCTATCACTGATTTCTCGATCTATGTCGAGAGGGACGATCCGCCAAAACTCTCGACTGTAGTTGAGAAGTGGGTCAACAGGCACAGCAGTTCGCAAAATGAGCAAGTGATGGTAGTTTCTGAAGCCAGTACATTAGCGGACGTATGCTACAGACTACATTATCAAGACAAGCGGCTTGCTAAAATCATTGATGCAATCGGTCCATGTCACCTGAAGCCTCATGCGCCCGATTTCGACTTTCTTGTTGATGCTATCATAAGTCAACAGCTTTCCAAGCAAGCAGCAGACACTATCACAGGGAGATTAAGAGAACTTTTTAGAGGGTCCCGTCCCACACCAAAAGCATTCATCAAGACTGCGAAGAAAGACATTATCTCAGCCGGAGTGTCTGTGCGCAAGTATGAGTATATCCTTGATCTTGCTGAACGTCTTCAGAAGCGCCACCTGCGCTTGTCGGCTATGACAAAGCTAAGCGACGATGAAATTCGTGAGAGTCTAAAAAAAGTGAAAGGAATTGGAGACTGGACCGTTGATATGTTCTTGCTCTTTGGCTTGGGCAGAATGGATGTGTTCCCCATGCATGATTTGGCTTTGAGAAAGGCGATGGCTAAGGTTTACAAAGTTGATTCGAACGATCGAGAAGCTTTGATTCGTGTGGCAAATCAATGGGCCCCCTATCGCAGTGTGGGATCATGGTATATATATCGAAATGCAAATGCCCAACAAGACAAATCCAGCGTATGCGGTAAACCGCGCCGCTGATTTGCGACGTTAGAAAAACATCGGAAAGAATAGAAGAACACTCAATTCAAATAAACTTCTCCCGGTTCTGAAGGCGCAAAAGGGCAAAGAGGGTGGTCACCACGGAACCCATTATCATGTAGAGCCGGTTGTAGAATGTGGTCTCGGCCCAGAGCGTCGACCTGAGGGCCTCAACGCTGCGGAAGGGATTGTGGAAGAGGAACCAGGTGCTGTTCTGCATCTCATCACCCAACACCCAGAAAAAAAGGAGAACGATGACCAGAATCACGGCGGTGACATTTCCGCTGGTCGTCTGAGCGGAGATAAAAAAGGCCAGGCTTCCCAGGAAGATAAGCGGCATCATCACCTGAAAGACCATCCGTCCGACAGGAAAATCGGCCAGGGTGAGCCGGCAGAGGAGAACAAGGGCCAGCATCAGAGCGGCGATGATCACATAGAGGGTCACCAGACGGGCCAGCCCCAGGAAGACGACAAACCGTCCATCGAAGATGTGAAGGGCATTGTATCTCAAAAAGGCGATTATGGTTTTGATCCTGTTCACGGCCTGTCTCCTTCGCTGCGTCCGGCCGAACCCATCAGCCACATGTAGGCATCTTCGAGCGTTGGAACCACTTCTTTGGCTCCTTCCATCGGCAAATTCTGCGCCAGGCGGCTGATCTCTTTGGAAGACAACGACCGGCCCTCCACGAGATACGTGATCAGCGGGGCCAGCGAACCTCCGGTCAGCTTGGCGGCGAGTGATTCCATTTGACCGCGCGCATAGATTTGTCGGCTGATCTTGGCTGAGAAGAGATGAACCGGCAGACTGCGGTCGCGCTCAATATATCCCTTGTTTTCCAGGCGCTGCAGCAGCCTCTGTACGGTTCCGTGCTGTGCCTTGCCCGCCTCCGGGTAGAGCTACTCGCGAATGGCTCTGGCCGAAAAGCCGTCCTCCCCCCAAAGCAGTTTCATGACCGCCAGCTCCGCGTTAGCCAAGGAGGGATGTTTCATCCTCTGTCTCCTCAAGATCAATACTGAAATACGACATGTTGTCGCAAAATTACGACACATTGTCGTACTAGTCAAGAGGGAAAAAGTTAGAGTGCCAATCTCGATAGCCTCCGGAGTTAGTGATCTGTATCACAAAAGGCTGTGCTATCAAAGGATCGTCATTTTCAATCACATTCTTTTTATGATACTATTTTTTCAGGGGAAAAGCGGCAATAAAGGAGAAGGTCATGAAACCCAAAACAATAGTGACGTTGATATTGATTGCCCTGGCCATTGTGATCGTCATCCAGAACTCCGAGATGGTCACCGTTCAGCTTTTTTTCTGGAAAATCATGATGTCGCGGATCATCTTTCTCGTCGGTCTTCTGGTCGTCGGATTTTCTCTGGGTTTTCTTGTCGCCAAGATGACACAGAAATAGCGCCACCTTAGCGCAACGAGGCTTTGGTGAAGAGGGCCTCGGGGATATCGGCGTTGAACTCGATGGTTTCGATTTTATATTCCGTTCCCATTCCGTTTTTAAGGGCGTCTTTGAAGACCATGCGGGTGGGAACCCATCTGTTCTGGAATTGCCGGACCTCCTTGACTTCAAAGATCTTGAGCAGTTTGCCGCTGCGGGCGAACCGCTCTTCTTTCAGAGAGACATACCTTTCCTTATCCACCCAGATTTTTCGGGAGTGATAGGAGATGTCTTCGACTTTGGCGGTCAGTTCCAGTATCCAGCAGGGACGATCGAGATATATTTCTTCGCCGATGATGTTGGCCTCGTAGAGGTTGAGAAGCTCGGGATCTTCCATCATATCCTCGTAGGAAAGGTCTGATCCCATCACGGACTGACGCAGCATGTGACCGGCGATTTTGATTGTCCGGTCGGTCGAAGGGATGTAGGTCCATAACTGGTCTTCCAGCTTCAACATCTTGGTGCCCTCCTCACGGGCCGGCGCCAGGTATTCCGTGTACGATTTTTCCTCCCCGGAAACCCACGATTTAGATTTAATGGCCCGGCTTCCCCGGCGGCCGTGAATGATCATCTCCGCCGTAGCAATTTTATTGTCCGAGCCGATGTTGGCATCAACCCGCCTAAGGATTTCTTCTCCCGTGAGCGGAGTCTGAGCCCAGGTTGAGGTAGTTAAAAGAACCGATAAGACAAACAGAAACGATATGATAAGAAAAGCAGTGACTTTTTTCATACTTCCAGCTCCTTCATCAATTGGGCGGTCTTCCTCTTGTAAATACCGATACCGGCAATGGAGGATCCAAAGACATTGGACAAAAGGCCGGGGATGAAACCGATGACAAATGACATGGGTGTCACTTTTGCTCTGATGACATCGTTCATCAGGAGAGTCGAACTCTGCATCATCTGCGATATATTGAAACCTTTCTCCTGCAGCCAGAAGGCAATCACCAACGCCAAAGCTGTTCCGATGACCGTTCCGATAACACCCAGAAAAATGGATTCAATGATGGTAGAGCGGTAGAGATGTCCTTTGCTTTCTCCCATGGCCAGGCGGACTCCGATCTCGCCGTAGCGCCGGAGGCTGCCGATGAGCCCCGCATTCCAGAGGACGATCGACATGATGATGACAAAAACAATGACGAGGACAGGAAGATAGAGATTGATCATGCCCATCATATCAATCATCCCGCCTTGTTCGTGAAGGGACATCATTACCGGTGAAAACTCATCTTTTTCACCCTCATATTTGACGTTGAATTTAAGGGCGGCCAAACCGGCTTCTTCTTCCCTGTACACAAAATTATCAAAAAAACCGAGAATTTCTCCCGCCGCATCTTCCATATCCAAAGCCATCTGAATGTCTGTCACATCGGCCACCACCGCCCCGCGGTCAAGGGCCGTTATGCCGAAGTGGACGGTCCCTGCCACTGTAAAATTGGCGGCGGCCATACTGCCGTACATCGTCGACCCGATCAGAGTGACTGTTTCACCCGGAGAAATCCCAAGGCGTTTGGCGAATTCATCACTGATCAATATCTCACCCGGCTTTTCGGGCGCATTCCCCTGAACAATGGAGTCCTTTATTCCTAAGAGTTTCCATTCCAGACTGTCCGGGGTGAAGAGATCCAGGGCCAGACCGGCCACCGGACCCTGAGCACGTGTTTCACCTGAATCGTCTGGAACATCCAGCAGTCCGCCGAACCTGATCCTTTTTGTCCAGACATATCCGGGAAAGTCTTTTTTGAGTTCGTTCATCAACCGCTCAACACCGATGTAGGCCAGATCATTGGGCATCTGGTCGGAATTTTCGGCGTAGGCACGGGACATGATTTTCAGATGACCGGTGTCGAATTTGGCGCTTGTGTCGAGAAAGCTGGTCATCACTCCACCCATGTAGCTGTAAAACAGAACGGTGAGAAAAACACCGATGGCAACGACAAGAACGGGGAATAAACTTCTGGAGCGATCGCGAAGAATACCTTTGAGAATGAATTTGATCATGTCATTTTCCCCCTCAATGCATCCGTCGGCTTCAATTTGGCGATTTTTCTGGTCGGCAGAAAGCTGACGATGGTGGTCACCAGGAGGATCAAAACCGTCGTTCCGATGACCAATCCTGTGCCGTAGACGGGAAAGAGGACTTCACCGAGAGCTATTCCGTAGTCGTCCATTGCCTGCGGCATGGCCCATCCCTTTTTGGCGAAACTGAGAAGCAGGGGGATGCCGTAAATCGCGGCCACAACGGCGGCCAATACGGAATGCATGGCCCCTTCCATGGTGAAAAGCTGAATGATTTTTCCTCTTGTCATGCCCAGGGACATCAACGTCCCCATTTCCTTTCTCCGCCTGAAAATGGAGAGAACCTGGGTGTTGAAAATGGCCAGCATCGCCAGGGCCAGCAGGATAATATAAATGATGGATCCGCCGACTTGTTTCGTCTTTACCAGGGTGTTGATATCCTTCAGTAAAAAGTCCATGTCTTTATGAATCCATCCGCTCGTTTGGGGGAATTCCCGGGTGTCCTGGGCGAGAATGACCAGGCTGGCTTCATTTTCCATCCGGGTCAGCGCCTGCAGTTTGTCCAGGGGAACCCAAATCTGGGCCTGGTCGACAGTCGGGACATTGGTTTTCATGATCTGTACGATTTTTGCATCACGGGCATCAAATGTTCCCTGCACATCCCGCCAGCGGACAGTGACCGTATCCCCGATTTTAAGCCCTGTGTTCTTGGCCATTCGGGTGCCGATCAAAACCGGTAGATCCTCGTTCTCCTGATCCAAAAATCGGGTGGGGAGATTCACAACACTTTGGGCCGGATCGATCCCTTTCATCAGAATGGTTTGAAGCCGGCCTTCAGGGTAAATGGTGGCTTGTGAGATGAGAATCGGAGCGGCCTCTCCTTTTTCGATTTTTGTTTGCAGGGATTCAGGAATCGCAGCGTGCGCGTCCTGAAGAGTGAGAGGATCGAAGGGATCGTATTTTTCCTGCCAGTACTGGCCTCCACCGAATTCCGCGTCGGTCTGGGCCACTCGAGCCTGGTCCCCCATCCCTTTATAGAGGCCTTGCGACCAGATAATCACCACAAACGAAAAGGACAGAACAACAACATTGAGCCAGGTTTTGAGCCCTGCTCCCAACAGGTTTCTGAGAGCCAATCGTGGTAAAATCATTGTCCTTCCCCTTTTCCGACGGGATTTTCAAAAACCTCATCCCTGGCCACTTTTCCATCTATCAGAGTGATTTTCCTCCGAAGGTACCGAATTACTTTTTCATCATGGGTGGCGAAGATAAAGGTCGTTTCCAGTTCCCTGTTGATTTTTTCCAAAGTCCTCAGGATGTTGTGGGAATTTTCGGCATCGAGATTCGCCGTCGGTTCATCGGCAAGAATAATTTTAGGCTCTTTGACGACGGCCCGGGCAATGGCCACCCTCTGGCTCTCTCCACCCGATAGCTGGGCGGGCTTGGATTTGACCCTATCGGCCAATTGGACCCACTCCAGCGCCTTCATGACCTTTTTCTTTCTTTCCTGGGCGGACAGACCGAGAAGCAGAAGAGGGAACTCGACATTTTCAAACACGGTATAAACGGGAAGCAGGTTGAACGTCTGGAAGATGAATCCGATGTGCCGGTTGCGCAGCTCGGCCCCCTGTTTGTGGCTCAGATCCTCGATTTTCCGGCCCATAACAGTCGCACTGCCTTCTGTAGGAGAATCCAATGAGCCTACGATGTTGAGCAGAGTCGTTTTTCCTGAGCCGCTTGGTCCGACAAGCCCGGAAAACTCTGCTTTTTTGAACTGGAGGTTGACGTGGTTGAGGGCCGTTATTTTGCTCTTGCCCATGGGAAAGATCTTGACCAGTTCGTCGGTTTTAATCAGATAGGAATTATCCATTACGACCTCACTTTCTTTTTATCAAAATGACTGTTTTTCTTTCATTTTTTTTTAATAGTTGAACACAACCAGAATTTGAAACCCCATGCCCCCATAGAGATTGTTCCGGGGAAGGTTCTGATAAATCTGAAACTGCTCGGGATTCCAGAATCCGATCACATTGATGATCCATCTGTCATATGTTCTGCGCCAATTGACAAAACTGTAAAGATTTTTTTTGCTCCAGTCATAATAAACGATACAGCTCAGATTATCCAGCAGCCCCAATGGATACCCAAGGGACAGGGCGGAAAAAGTGATGCCGTCTCCGGCACCAAAGGCCTTGTCGCTGCTCGTATAGAAAAAAGACTCTGTCAGCGCATACAATCCGTTGCCCACGCCGAAAGTGTAGTCAAGACCGATATTGACGGCCCTTTGCCAGGAACTTGGAAGAAGGTCTGTGCGCTGATGGGTCAGGGAGCCCTCGAACCAGAGCCCGATTCCCACATCCCATTTACCGTCGAAGCCATAACGGTCTTCCGGAAAGGAAGAAACCCCGTTGTCAAGCAGGTCATTTTCAGAGAGCGCGAGAGGTCCCTGCCGTGGATCCATCCTCCGGTGGTGGAAGGAGACCGCCCATTCCCCGTTTCCCAGCGGCATCTGGAGGCGGCCGCCGTATTCAGCGGACCTGGATCTGGTGGGAAAAAATTCCCACCCTTTCAGATTGTCGTTCCCGTAAAGTCCCCAGATCCAGATATTGGCATTGTTGAGGAAGTAATATCTGAATAGAAGACCGGTGACACCATCGGTGAGCTGCAGGGGATCGCGGGGATCGATGCTCTCAAACCACATGAGAGGCCTGAGGAGTGAAGCCGATCCAAAATTGATCTTCTGAAGCCCCATCCTGAACTCGAAACGTGAGGTCGAAATCCGGCCCCACATCCGGTACAGATCGATCTCTCCGTCGGATGGCGCATTGATCTGGGATGCGCCATAAGCATTGAATGACGCCTCAAAATCAATGGAGAGATTTTGAGAGAAGGACTTTTTCAGGGTGAATTCAGGAATAAACCGGATTCCGAAGGAGGGTTTGGTGATGTTTTTGACGCTGCCTGTAACCCATCCCGTGACCAGGCCATGGAGGTTGATCGTCGAGGAATACACCGCGGATTGCATAAACAATACAAAAAAACCAAGAATGATTGATCGGACTGCAAAACACCTGAATCTCGGCACTCTCATTTCTCCCTGCCCGACAAGATGCCGTAGAAGAAAAAATTCACCATTTCCGATGTCAACGCCTGTGTGGATTTGTACATGCTCAAGACACGTTCGTCGGCAGCCATAACCTGCATTTGACCCAGCATGTACATAATAAAATGAGGATTGAGGTCGGATCTGATCTCACCCTTTTTTTGAGCGGAAATCATGTCATTTAAGAATAGATTAAAATTGTCTTCAATGATCTTCCGCATCAGCTCGGCCACTTCCGGAATCTGGCTGTCCAGGATGTCCTTCGCCATTTCCCGGCTGATATCCTCACTCAATTCCAGTTTCATTTGAATGATTTCACCGGCTTTTTCAGCGAAGGGAACGTCCCGGTTCATGATTTTTTTGTAACGATGAACTCCTTCATCGAAAATTCGATTGAGAATGAAGAGGGCCAGATCGATTTTGTTATTGAAATGTTTGTAGAACGTCATTTTGCTGACGCCGGCTGTTTCACAGATCTCTTCCACCGTGACCCTCTTGATCCCATAACGCATGAACAGATCACGGGCGGTTTCAACAAGACGTTGATATTTTTTGCTGGGGATAGCGGAATTATTGCTGCTCATCGCTTGCCATCTTTATGGACGTACATTTTAATATTTGACGCTATCCGTATTATTAAACATTATTCGTAAATAATTTAACAATGGAGTAAGCTTTTGTCAAGTTTTTTTTCTCTCACAGAGAGCGGATGCATCGAAATGTCGTTTCTTTCCCTTTCAGCTGATGCTCTGAACCACTTTACATCGAACAATTTCTATTTTATTGTAGCTTCAAGAGACAGGCCGCCCCGAGGCTCACCGTATATCGGGAAGGATTCGAAATCTGAGGTCCATAAAAGGAGACCCCATGAAAAAATACGAAACATTTCGACACAATCCTTGCGAAAACTGCCGCATCGGCATCTCCCGCCGGATTTTTCTCAAGCAGTGCGGACACATGATGACCGCCGCCGGCACAGGCCTGGTTTTTGCCGGATCTCAATCATGCAGTCCATCCTCTTCCGGAGGGCAGGCCAACGTCAGGGTGGGACTTGTCTCCGTGACCGCACCGCCGGAGTGGAATGTCTGGCCTTATGTGAACTTTGATTACAAAACCCGGAAAGCGGAGATCCTCAACGAACTTCAAAGCTCATGCCCCGGCATCGAGTTCGTCCCCCTCTCCGTACAGGGAGAGCCGGATGTGGAGATCCCGAAGGTTCAGAATCTGGCCGGTCAGGTTGACGGGCTTTTGGTCTCCGTGCTCTGCACGAACTGGGGGCTCACCACCGCCCTGTTTCCCGCCATCGGCGAGCTCAAAATACCGACCGTTTTTGTGGACGAACCCTACGCGGGATCGGGAGTTTTTCTCTGCCACGGGGCCAAGGCGATTCGCCAGGGAGCCGAGGTTGTGATGCTCTCCACCTGCCGCTTTCAGGATGTGGTGGATGTGGCCCGTTGTTTCAGTGGGCTCGGCAAACCAGGCGCCTCTCTCGAGAGTTTCACCTCCGAGGCCGAACGAGTCCGGAAATCCAACTTTGCCGCACCCGGAGACCTGAGCTGCCTCGATGATCCTATCAGGCCGGCCGACGTCCGGGAAGTGCTCCGCCGCCTGGAAGACACAAAAATTCTCCGGGTGATTTCGGAGAAGGGGGATCCCTACAAAGTCTTCGGAGCCACGGTGGAGCCCGTCTCCTTCGATGAGATCAATGCCGCCTATAAAAATGTCGCCCCTGACAAGGCGGCTTTGTGGGCGGACCGCTGGATCGAAGAAGCCGGAGAGGTTGTAGAGCCCACACGTGAGGATATCCTCGACTCCGGAGCCGTTTACCTGGCCATGATGGATATTTTGGCAGCCCGTGGGGCCCAGGCCATCACCATGGACTGCCTGGGCGGTTTCTACAGCGGCAAGCTCCCGGGTTATCCCTGCCTGGGCTTCCGTCAGATGAATGATGACGGACACGTCTCAGGGACATGCGAAGCACAGATTCAGGACATGCTGGCCATGCTGATCAGCCGGTACATGTTCGACCGGGCCAGCTTCGCCTCCGATCCGGTTCTGGACACCTCCACAAACCGGATCATCTATGCCCACTGCGTGGCGCCCACAAAAATGCTCGGCCCGGACGGCCCTTCCAATCCATTCCTCATCCGCTCACATGCCGAGGACGGAAAGGGGGCCGCGATCCAATCCCTGCTGCCGACCGGATACATGACCACCTCGTTCCGGTTCGATGGAACCCACCAGTCCATGGTCATTCATCAGGCAAAGGCCGTGGACAACGTGGATGAGCCCAAGGCCTGCCGGACCAAACTGGCGGCCGAGGTGAAGGGCGATATCGAGAAGCTCTTTTACGAATGGGACCGCTTCAGCTGGCACCGCCTGACGGTCTACGGAGATGTCCAGGAGCCCATAGAGGAACTGGCCAAAGCCCTAAAAATGGACGTGATCCGGGAGGCATAAGGTTTCCGTATAGGGAGCGCCGAAATTTATGCGATTGACATTCCCCCCTGGACAAATTATCTTTTGAGATATATCTCCACGAAGAGACTGCTGCATCTCAGGAAGATTCAGGCTGAAAATCCACCCAGGCAAATAAGCTGCACCTAGGGGAAACCCGCTCGTTTTTAGGGGGGTGCGGCATTTATATTCAATATAAAACTAATCAAAAGGAGGGAGACCATGGCAAAAGAAAAGAAAGTCTACACCACAGGTTTTGGCGCCCCGATCGATAACGATCAGAATTCAAAGACTGCAGGCAATCCCGGCCCCATCCTCTTGCAGGATACCCATCTGCTTGAGAAAATCGGGCACTTTGATCGGGAACGAATCCCGGAGCGTGTCGTCCACGCCAAAGGAGCCGGCGCCTACGGCACCTTTGAGGTGACAGCGGACGCCACCAGATACACAAAAGCGAAATTCCTCTCGCAAATAGGCAGGAAGACCGACGTCTTCGTCCGCTTTTCAACCGTCGGAGGAGAGAAAGGTTCGGCGGACGCGGAACGCGATCCGCGCGGTTTCGCCATCAAATTCTACACGGAGGAAGGCAACTACGATATGACGGGGAACAACACCCCTGTTTTCTTCATCCGCGATCCGCTGAAATTTCCGGACTTTATTCATACCCAGAAGAGGCATCCGGGCACAAACTTAAAAGACGCAAATATGTTCTGGGATTTCCTTTCCCTGACACCCGAGTCCATCCACCAGGTGACCATCCTGTTCTCAGACAGGGGAACACCGCGGACATACCGACATATGAACGGTTACAGCAGCCACACCTTCAAATGGTATAACGAGCAGGGCGAATATTTCTGGGTGAAATACCACTTTAAAACCGAGCAGGGCATCCGGAACCTGACCCGGGACGAGGCGACTGAAATGAAGGGTGTCGATCCCGACCACGCCACCCGCGACCTCCATGATGCCATTGAACGCGGCGAATATCCTTCCTGGCGGCTGGAGATGCAGATCATGACGCCGGAGGAAGCGGACAAGTACCGGTTTGATCCCTTCGACATCACCAAGGTCTGGTTCCATAACGACGTCAAGCCATTCACCATCGGACGACTGGTTCTCAATCGAAATCCCAAGAACTATTTCGCGGAAGTGGAACAGGCGGCATTCTCTCCAGCCAACTTTATACCGGGCATTGCGGCCTCTCCGGACAAGCTGCTGCAGGGACGGCTTTTTTCCTACCACGACACACACCTGCATCGGCTCGGCTCCAACTACCATCTGCTGCCCGTCAACCGTCCCAAGAACACAACAGTCAACTATTACCAGAGGGACAGCAACATGATGTACGGGGAGAACAGCGGGGATGGCCCCAACTACTTTCCCAACAGTTTTGGCGGGCCGGAACCGGAAGAAGGCACAGGCGAGCCTCCCTTCGAAGTGTCCGGGAAGGCAGATCGGCAGCCATATACCCATCCCAACGACGATTTTTTTCAGGCAGGGGAAATGTATCGGCGCGTCATGACGGAAAAGGATCGAGAGCACCTCGTGAGCAACATCACGACCCATCTGCGTGATGCGATAAAACGGATCCAACTGCGTCAGGCTGCCATCTTTTTTAAGGCGGACCCGGACTACGGCACTCGTGTCGCCCGTGATCTGAAACTGGATGTGAAAGAGGTCAAACGGCTGGCTAAGATGACACAGGAAGATCGAGCGAAGGCGACCGCAAAATAGCAGGATAAGTTTTTATCCCCGCTGACCTCCGCCTATGAACGTCTTCTCCCGTGGAATTATCCTTGATATTTGAGGTGAATTTGATGCAAAAAATGCCGTTCAATCTCATGTTTATCTTCTTGATCGCCGCATTTCTGATACCTGTTTTTATGAGCTGTACGTCCCCGAAACCTGAAACCGGCAGCCGCGCCTATAACGGGCCTTACACGGACGCCTTTAATACACGAGTGGCCTGGCCTATCGGGGGTATCGGCGCGGGAATGATCTGTCTCGAAGGAAGGGGGGCCATTTCCCATGTGTCCGTGCGAAACAGGATGGAATTCTTCAACGAGCCCTGCACCTTCGCCGCGGTCACCATCAAGGGAGAGAACGGCAGCACCGCCCGAATCCTGGAGGGACCGGTTCCCGAGTGGAAAACATTCGGAGGGCCGAGAACGGGGAACGGCGCCGGCGGGACAAGCTACGGGCTGCCGCGGTTCAAGGAGTCGGAATTTCTGGCCCGCTTTCCCTTCGGCACGGTCACTCTCGGCGATCCGAATGTTCCCCTCGAAGCCGTGATCACCGGGTGGAGCCCGTTTTTTCCCGGAGACGCGGACAACGCCAGCCTCCCCGTCGGGACGCTGGAATATTCCTTCAAAAATCCGACCAGCCGGGCCATGGACGTGGTTTTTTCCTACAACTCCAAAAATTTCATGTCGATCGGCGACGAGGGCCACACCGTAAAACCCATCAAGAACGGTTTTGTCCTCTGGCAGGAAGGCACGGAGAGCAACCCGGAAAACAAGGGCGCCTTTGCGGTTTTCGTCGATGACGATAACGCCGTCGTCGACCACTGCTGGTTCAAGGGAGGATGGTGGGATGCCGTCACCCTGGCCTGGAAAAATATCGAGTCCGGTGTGCCCATGGACAACCCGCCGGTCGAAGGCACCTGCCCCGGAGCATCTCTGTTCGTTCCCTTCACCCTGGAACCAGGAGGCGAAAAAACCGTCAGGCTCATGATCGCTTGGTATGTGCCGGAAACCGATCTGCGCCTTGGAACCGATCCGGATCCCTCT
>JAHIPL010000127.1 GCA_018894615.1 Acidobacteriota bacterium
CCGGCTGTTTGTGAGGCCGGTCCGGACGAATCCGCCGAGGGGGACCTGAAAGAGTTTCGCCGTCTGTTTTTTGACGGCCGTCCGCATTTTAAAGGGAAAGTGGAGGGACGATGTTTCTGGCGGCTGGCTTTTCTTGTGGAGCGGGCCCGGATGTCTCAATATGATCTGCTCGTCGAGATGGCACGAAAGGGGGTTTCTCTGCCGGACCGCATGATCTGCCTGGCGGATTCGGGCGATCGTTTTCACGGGCAGCGGGGACGGCCCTGGACAGCGCTCGGCGGGAATATCCATCTGTCCATCCATCTGGCCCCGGGATGCCCCATCCCATATTTTGGGACAGGGTTTTCCATCCTGGCGGCTGTCGCTCTCATCGATGCGGTGGACGGGCTGCCGGATTTTGAGGGGAGAGCGGAGATCAAGTGGGTCAACGACATCTGGTTGGACGGCGCTAAAATCGCCGGTTTTTTGGCGTATACCCAGAGCCGGGACTCGATTGTGGACAGAGCCATTCTCGGTATCGGTCTGAATGTGGAAACGACTCCCAACATTGGGGGCGATTTGTTCGTCCCCCGGACATCCTCTTTGAGGGAAGCGGCGGGCGGCAAAGAGGGACCGTCGACAGCCGTTGTTCTGGGCGGGCTTCTGCAGGCCCTGGAGCGGAATTATTCCGACCTGATTGCAGGAAAGTATGAGGACCTCCTTTTTCGCTATAAAAAACGCTGCCTTGTCCTCGGAAGAAGGATCACTCTTTTTTCCGATTCACCCGGAAGTGATCCGCATGAGATCGTCACGGGGACGGTGTGCGCCATCGGCCCCAATCTGGAGCTCTACCTCGAAGGCCACTCCAAGCCTTTCACCAGCGGCCGACTGGTCCTTTTGCCGTGAACTTTTCTTGACACTCCCATTATCCCGTTCTATACTACTTTCTTTCATAAAGACCGAGAGGAATGAGGAGGCGAAGCGTGTGTCGGATGGTTGTCCCGCTCCATTCTTCCGCGCTTCTTCCAACCGATTACAAATCCAGGAGAGACACCCATGCCGTCACATAATTTACTGATCATTTCCGGTATCGCTTTTCTGTTCGTTTTTATCATTCTGGCGGTGCTGGCTGTTATCATGCGTTTAATCATCATAATCTTTCCGGAGAAACAGTCCACAACCGATTCAGCTGTTCTGGCGGCGGTTTTTGGCGCGGTTATGTCCCGTTTTCCGGGAACAAAAATTTTAAAGGTTGAGGAGCAAAAATGATTTTTACCGAGAAGAAAAAAACAATCCGTGTTCAGTTGACGACATTCCGGGACGGTCTGCAGAGTTCCTTCGGCGGAAAAGTCCGTTTGAACGATATTCTGCCCGCCATGAAAAGGGCGGCCGAACTGGGAATTCGCCATTTTGAGTTCGGCGGCGGCGCCCGCTTCCAGGCACCCTATTTTTATCTGGGGGAAGATCCCTTCGACGACATGAAAGCCATGCGGGAAGCGGTCGGGCCCGACGTCGATCTTCAGATCCTGACCCGGTCCGTTTCCGGTGTGACGCTGACGACGCAGTCACCCGAGGGTTTGGAACTCCAGGCCAAACTGATGAAGGAATACGGTACCACATACGACCGCAACTTCGATTACATGAACGATGTCCGGAATCTCATCAAAACCGGAAAGCCCATCGTCAAGGCGGGCATGCACCATCAGGTCTGCATCGCGCTCATGGGGCTTCCCTTCCATTCGGACAAGGTCCACACCGCCGAATTTTACATCACTATCGGGCGTCAGCTTCTGGAGAGCGACCTGCACATCGACAGCATCTGCCTGAAGGACGCCAGCGGAACAACCACACCCAAGGTCATCTACGACACGGCCGTCGGCCTCAAAAAACTCATGCCGCCCGAGATGCAGTTGTGGATGCACACCCATGATACAGCTTCGACCGCCGTTGCCTGCTACATGGCCGCCATCGACGGGGGTGCGGACGGAATCGATCTCTCCTCCCGCCCGATGGCGTCGGGAACGGTTCAACCCGATGTCCGATCCATGGCCCATGCCCTGAAGGGCACCGGATACGAGTTGGATGTCGATCCCACGATCATGACCGAGATCGAAAACATGCTGGATGAACTGATGAAGGAGTATGAATTTAATCCGACCACTACAACACCCGATGCCCGTGTTCTCGGCTTCCCGATGCCGGGCGGCGCCATCGGTCCCAATGTCCACATGATGGCCAAGGCCGGAATTCTGGACAAATACAGCGATGTCCTGGCAGAGTTCCCCGTGGTCGTCGAGGCGGGCGGTGCCTGGACAAGTGTCACCCCGGGCAGCCAGCAGTACTGGCTCCAGGCTTTCAACAATGTCCTCTACGGCCGCTGGAAAAAGATCGATGCCGGATTTGGCCGGGCCGTTCTCGGTTATTTCGGCAAGACCCCCCTTTCTCCCGATCCCGAAGTCATCAAAATCGCCTCCGAACAGCTGGAAAAACCGGTGTTTGAAGGCGATCCGCTGGATGCCGCCCCCAAAAACATCGAACCGGCCAAAAAAGCGCTGGAGGAACGGAATATTCCCGTCACCGAAAAAAACATCTTTCTTGTCATGGCCGCTATGGTTCCCGGCAAAAAGATGGAGCTGAACGAAGGCATTCGTCTTCTGACAGGAAAAGCAAAAATCGATATTCCTCTGAAGCAGAAGGAAGAACCCCAGGCGGACAAACCGGCTGCGGCCTCCGCGCCTGCCGCCGGAGCGATTGTGACCGGACCGGTGACGTCCAACGTGACCGTTGTCGAAAACAACATCACCCGGACCTTCACCGTGACCGTGGAACCTGTCGGCCGGACTGCGGCTTCAGGAGATGCCGCCCCTGCACCGGCCGCGGCCCCTGCGAGCGGCAGCCGAACCAAAGTTTTCTCTTCTTTTGCCGGCTCCGTCGAGGTGGTCGATATCCGGGTCAAAGTGGGGGATGCTGTGAAGGAAGGGGACGTTGTGGCCAATATCGAAGCCATGAAGGCCCAACACGACATCAAAGCCCCGTGCGGTGGGATAGTGTCGGCGGTTCATGTCGCCATCGGCGACGAGGTGGACTCCACCAAGCCCATCCTCACGATCGCTTGAGGATTCGGTCATGGATGCAATTATCAAACTTCTTCAAAGCTCCGGTTTCGCCCATTTAACCTGGGGAAACTGGGTGATGTTTATTGTAGGCGGTGTGCTGATCTATCTGGCCATCGCTAAAAAATACGAGCCCCTTCTGCTGATCCCCATCGGATTCGGTGTCCTCCTGGCCAATCTTCCCCTGGCGGAAATGGGCTCCTACGGGCACGGAATCATCTCCCTGATTTATGAACAGGGAATCAAAACCGAACTTCTTCCCCCCATCATTTTCCTCGGGGTTGGGGTTTTGACGGACTTCCGTCCTTTGCTGGGCCGTCCGCTGACTTTTCTGCTCGGAGCGGCAGCGCAGCTTGGTATTTTTGCCGCCGCCATCGGGGCTGCCTACCTTCTCAATTTTAATCTGAAGGAAGCCGCTTCCATCGGAATCATCGGCGGGGCGGATGGACCGACATCCATTTTTCTGGCCAGCAAGCTGGCGCCTCATCTGTTGGGGCCGATCGCCGTCGCAGCATACAGTTACATGTCTCTCGTTCCCATCATTCAGCCGCCCATCATGCGGCTTCTGACGACGAAAAAAGAGAGGTCGATCGATATGCCGCAGGCCAAACCCGTCTCCAAAACAGCTGTTATCCTCTTTCCCATCATCACCGGAATCGTCGCTTCACTGGCGATTCCCTCGGCCGCTCCGCTCATCGGTATGCTCATGTTCGGAAATCTCATCCGGGAGAGCGGTGTGACGGAACGTCTGCGGAAGACAGCCGGAGGCGCGCTCATCGACATCGTCACCATTTTTCTGGGGATTGCCGTCGGGGCGACCATGGCAGCAGCCAATTTTCTAAATGTGAAAACCCTCTACATTCTTTTGCTGGGGGCTGTGGCCTTCTCCTTCAGCACGGCGGGCGGGATCCTTTTTGCCAAGATCATCAATCTTTTCCTGCGAAACAAGATCAATCCCTGTATCGGTGCGGCCGGAGTATCGGCCGTGCCTATGGCTGCACGGGTGGTTCAGCAGTTTGTCTCCGAACAGACGAACGGCAGGGTCAATCCCCTCATGGCGGCCATGGGGCCCAATGTGGCCGGTGTCATCGGCTCGGCCGTGGCCGCCGGCGTGTTCCTCACCTTTCTGGGATAATCCACATGTCAGCGGAGGATGAGCAGCCATCCTTTACCCGGTTCGACGGAGATGGGGGCGGCGGGATCAAAAACCGTCTCGGATTGAAAATCCGGGACTCCCGGGGCATAGAGACGTCTCCCTTCTCTTTTAAACCAGAAGGCGTCCCAGTCGATCGATAGGCGAATCGTAGTCGTTTCGTCCGCCCAACTGGCCAGCGCGATGAGCACTCTGTCATCGTGAACATAGGCCGTTGCCAGAATATCGGGGTTGTCGGTCTTGACAGGGCAGTCGGTTGACCAGTACCCGTACATCCGGCTGCCTGCCATTTTGAAGTCATCCCAGACTTTCCAGACGGGCCGCGGGTCGCCGGCCCAGGGCAGTCGGGAGGTCATGCCGTAGACCATCCCCCGCCACGGATTTCCTCCGTCCTGCAGCATCTCACCCATCAGTCCGAAGGGAATTCCGGATACTTCCGTCAGCCAAAAATCCGGTTTGGAGGAATAATCGAAATACTCTCCGAACCACAGCCGGTTGAGATAGGGGAAGTGCTCCATGTAAAGCAGGGCGCTGTTGACGAACCCGTCCCTTTGATTGAACTGATTGGCCGAGTGAAGGTCGATGAGCGCTCCCTCCCGGTTGGTGTCGAGGATTTTTCTCACCCGTTTCATAGTGGTCCGGTCAAAGGCCACGTCGTCGATATACAAGCCGTCGATGCCGATATTTTTGGCCAGCCAGTTGAGCCCCTCCAGGTAGTAGTTGTGCCACCTCGACATGCCGCTGTTGATGAGGGCCGCATCCTGCAGGTCGGGGACAAACCAGGCTGCGATGTACTCACCGTCGAGGTGTTCCTGCAGCCAGGAGTACCCCCCGCTCTTACCGGGGGAGAAAATCTCGGTTCCAAGGCTCTTCAGAGCGAACAGTTCGGCGGCACGGTTGGACAGCTCCCGGATGGTGTTGTAGATCTTGACCTTCATTCCGGCATCATGGGCTTCATCCACATAGGCTTTCATGCGGGCGGTGGCGATAAAGGGATAGTTGATGTAGGGATTGGCATCGTTGGCATGATGGTTGTTGACGGTGTTGGCCCCTGTCGCGGCGATTTCGGCAATGGGCTTGTAGGCGTGGAAAAGGCGGGTCGACCACTGCTGATCGGTGTCGAGCGTTTTGAACGGAGTGAGGAGGAGAATGAAGTCAAAGTGCAGATCGTTTTCGGGTGTCAGCGTCCGCTGTCCACTGTACATGGAGATGGTCACCGTCTGCGGGTCCGTCTCCGTGATGCGCCCTCCTCCCTTTCCCTCGTTGGACCAGGATGGGGGCATTAGAAGCGGTTTGGACAGGTAGAAGTTGGTGTTGAGCGGGCGGGAGTAGTTTTCCGCCCGGAAGGAGGCGTACAGTCCCCTGTTCACGTCTCCAAGCCAGACGGCGTCCTGGTTTTTTGTGCGGTCCCACTGCCATTCATGCGCGGGAGGTCGGATTCCTCCCTTGCGGCCCAGGCCGAGCATGTACTTTGCCGCTCCCTTCTCCATGGGGATTTCCAGCCGAATGTCGCGCAGGGTGATTTTATCGACCGTTTGAAGCCGCACTTCATAACCCACAAAACCGTCGCACTCCATACGGGCCTTGATCTCCCAGCGGAGGGGGCCTTGAGCGATTGTGCTGTCCCACTCCACCGCCCCGGGCCTGGCGGAATGGATATGCCCCGCGGTGACCGTGCCTTCGGGAAGCGGGCCGTTCTCCCCTTCGACGATGAAGCGGACCGGCTCTTTCAGCAGGGGCTGTCCCTCCGCATCCACGGCCGTTACTCCGGGATTGAAATAGCTGCGTATGGCGGCGGGAAGCCCATTCGCCCCGATGTCCAGTTCACGTCCCAGGATGGAGACCGTTCGTCCGAAGACAAGGACAGGAGAAAAAGGAGCCACAACCGCATCGTCCATCGCAATGCGCGAGTTAAGCCACCGCAGCCGGCTGTGCCGCCAGGGCTCGCTGTCGCCGGCGTCTTCCCGCACCGTGTCCGTGATGTTTAGAGAGAGGTCAACGGATGTAGGAGGCAAACCTTCAGGATGGATGGTCACACGGCCCTCATAAAAACCGGACGGAATGCCCTGAGGGATCTGAATCCCCATCCAGAGAGGCTGCACGCGCCCTTTTTGAACAAGCACGGTTTTGTCGAAGGCCCGCCCGTCCCAGTCGATTCCTTCCGTATTGAAGGATTGGAAAGCCGCACTCGGAATGACGGCCGTCGTGTCCTTTCCGGTAAGGTCGGTGAAGCGGACATCCACGTTTGAAAGGGCGGTGCGGGCGGCAAACAGCCCGATCTGAAAGACGAAAAATTCACCTCTGTCCGCCGTGTCCGTGAAACGGTCCTGCGGGCCCTTCTTGATCCAGCGGAAGGGAAGATCATTCCACATGCGGATGGGGTATTTTCTGTCCTCTGGAAAAAGGAGATAGGAGGACAACGGATGGGCCGTCAGCAGGTCGAGCACTTCTTTTCCTGTGGCGATCAATTCCATGGGGTTAAAGCTGTGAAAGGAGTCGATGGACTGGATTTCGATCAGGGTCGCTCTCGGGAGGCAGGGGAGATTCTGGCAGCGGGTGCCCAGTTCATTGTCCATGAACCACTTTTCGTTGATCGTGCCGTCCGGCGGGGGATAGACGACGGTCGGATAATTGCTGCGTCCCTGAGAGATATACGGCATATGATAGATGTAATAATCGCCCGGCACCGTGATGGGCTGAAAAACGATATCACCGAATTCCCGATTGATGTCGGCGCGGTAGATGTTGACCACTTTTTGTCCCGTCGCCGCATCGATGATAATGATGTTCTTTTTAAATGGATTTTCGTCCCGGCGTCGCCATGGGATTCGGATCCAGACCGCGTCTTTTTGATCATGAACCCGAATGACGACCCGATGGTTTCCGAAGGTCTCCGCTTCCCACGTCCCCGTCCCGTAATGCACCTCCTGAGCCGGCACTCCGGATGAGAAAGCCGCCGTTACAAGGACGATCAGTGCGATCCGAACCGTATTGTTCCACATGTTTGTTCCTCCAACCCGCTGTGATGGATTCTTGCTTCCCCCATGAATCGATCCATATTATTTGAACACATTTGCCGCTGAATGTCGAGGAGGGGGGAAGTCGAGGAGGGGGGAAGTCGAGGAGGGGGGAAGGTCATCCCCTAAATTGCGGCTCAGGCGCCCGGTTCCATCCTTCTGATCGTCACCAACCCCGTCGATGTCTTCACGCCGCCGGCCATTGAATTGTAATGTGAATCCTTCGTCCTGAAGTTTTATCTTTTTTTTATCTTTTTGCTTTTCTATGGCCCCTGGTTCATGATAAATATGTAAAGTCCGATCAAAAAGTATTGTGAGGAGATTCCCATTCTGACGGCATATGATCGGAAAGCGCATGAACTTGATCAGCGATAAAAGAAAAATTATTCAGCTTCTCTGCCTGATATTTTTAACCGCCGCCGTCTGCACGAAAAAGCCCGATGAATTCAGATTGAGGGAGGGAACGCCCGCTTTTGATCTGGCCGTGCAGCTTTCCCAGCTGATTCCGGCCCTGCATCCCGACCTTAACCGTGTGATGGTCGTCACCAAGGATTTTGAAGTGACAAGCGGCGAAGTGATTGACGATATCTATAAACAGCAGGGACGGCAGTCCGCTCAGCTGAGGGAACTTCAGCCGGGGCAACTGCAGGAATTTATCGACTTCAGAGCCCGCCTTCTGGCAGAACGAAAAATGCTGATCTCCCGTGCGCTGGAGGGGGGGATTTCCATCACGGATGAGGATGTCGAGCGCGTATTTCTGCGTCAGGCCTCCAATGCGGGAGGGGAAACGCCCTACCGTCAACTTTTGGCGGCCCGGGGGATGGAGGAAACGAATATCCGTGAGAGCATCCGCAGCGATCTGATCATACAGCGATTTCTTCTTAAAACCCTGGGCGATGAATTCCCGGTCTCCGATGAGGAAGTCAGGATCGTGTATGAACAGGATAAAACGACGACCGTGCGTCATATATTTAAAAGTACGGTCGGCAAGTCGGAGGAAGAAATACGGGCGATTTATACCGGCATGGAAGAACTTCTTGAGAGAGCCAGAAATGGCGAAGCCTTCTCCGAACTGGCCGAGTTGTATTCGGAAGATCCCGCTTCAAGGGAGAAGGGTGGACTTTATGAAAACATCGGACGGGGTGAGATGATGCGGGCTTTTGAGTACGCGGCCTTCACAATTCCCGTCGGTGAAATCAGCGATAAAATCATCTCGACCCCCTCCGGATATCATATCATCAAGGTGATCGAGCGAAAAAAGGAAAGCCGGCCCCTGGAAAATGTCAGGGAAGAGATCATCGTCCGGATCAAGCAGGCCAAACAGGGGCAGGCCTATCAAAACTACATGGCCCGGTTGAAGGAAGAAAACGGATTTCAGATCCATACCTTCTAATTATTTGAAGCGGAAGCCGAGGAGGATCCAGCGGCCCGGCATGGAGACTCCCGGAATTTCCTCGTACCGACTGCCCGTCAGATTGGTGATGCGAAGAAACCACTCCATCCCTTTGAACGTCCGCATGATACACACATCCAGCGTGGCATAGGCGTCGGCGTCCCGGCGCTGCTTGAATGTTCCGTTCAAATCCAGTCTGAGTCGATAAGGAAGGTCGATTCTCCACCCGGCCGTCAGGTGGTGGACCGGATGGTTGAGCACGTATTTGGAAGTGAAATCCTGCGGACTATTCAACCGCGAATGAAGATAGGTGTAGGAGATGTTCCAGTTCCTGTGTGAAAATGCGCTTTCAAGTCCGAAAAAATCGACCGCTCGAATATTTTCCGCCAGCCAGACGGCCGCGTCCTCAAAACGGATCCAGTCGATCAGATCCCTGTCCCGCCGGTAAAAGAGAGTTGTTTCCCAGCGCGTGTTGCCGGTCGGGTAGGTGTCGAAACCGGTTTCGACGGCCAGGCTCCTTTCCGCTTTCAGATCGGGATTTCCTCTGTTGGCCGGGCTGTCGTAATAGAGTTCGGTGAAGGTGGGGAGGCGAAAGGCCTTCCCGATGGAAAAGCGGATTTTTGATCGGGAGGAGAACACATATCCCAGAGCCAGACTGGGGGACACTTCACCTCCGAAGGATGAAAACAGGTCGGCTCTAAGACCTGTGCTCAGAAAAAAGCCGGATGCATCACTCAAGCTGTACTCGGTGAAAAGGCCGAGCTTCCGGTAGCCATGGTCCCCGAGGGTCCCGCTGGTGATGCCGTCACTGCGAATTTCGGCTCCCACGGCCATCCGACCGCCCGGATGAAGCGAAAAGAGGCTGTATCCTTCAAGCCCGAAACTGCGGCCGGTGTGTTCGCTCTGGTAATAATCCGGTCGATCCACATCTAGTATAAACCGGTCGTGGTGCTGCCGGAAGTGGGCTTTGACGGTTGTCTTGTTCCACTCGGCACTCAGGCCGGCGAAGGTGGTTCGGGTCCATTCTCTGGAAGGGAGAGGAGCGTAAAACCCTGCGGCGCCGAACGCTTTCCGGTTGTGCCCGGCCACGAGTTTTAAGCGGCCTTCAGGAAATTCAAGGGAGGAAAGAGAGGTCAGATTGAGGGTGGAGAAATCCCTGTTTTCCAAAAAACCGTCCGAAGTCTGATAATCAAGGCTGAAGCTCTGCCCGAATTTATTCACGGGGAAGGAAAAAGCCAGATTCCCGGCCGCCGTCTGATGCTGTCCGGCCAGGACTTCGCCGGACAGGCCGAGGTCCGTAGGTTTTCTGGTGATGATGTTGACGACACCCCCGATCGCATTTTCGCCGTAAGCGGTCGATCCCTGACCGTTGAGGACTTCGATCCGTTCGATGTCGGCGAGGGAAAGGGGAATATCCAGATTGTGGTGGGCGGTCTGCGGATCATGGACCTTGATGCCGTCGATCAGAATCTGCACCTGGGTGAACTTTGACCCGCGAATGCTTAAATCCCCCTGGACGCCCAGAGGAGACCTCTGCCTGACATCCACACTGAGGATGTACTGAAGAAGGCCGGTGACGGTGCGGACGGGAGCCCGGGTGATCATCTCCCTCGTGATGACGGTGACCGTGCGGCTGATTTTGATCTTGTCCACCGGGATTCTAGTGCCGATGACAAGGATCTCCTCTTCCGCTCTCTGTTCCTCCTGGGCCGGAAAGTCCGGCGGAAAAAATCCCAGGATGAGCAGGACGGCCAGGCGTTTGACGATTTTCATTTTTGTGCAATCGGCCCATGCTAAAGGATGTTGTTGTTGTTGTCAAGACATCCTCTCTGCAATAAAATGAATTCACACACACCTCTCACTGCTCCGGTGTGACAATTCTGTTTCTTTTTTTTATGATTTCTGTATAATAGGACATCTTTAAGCCGGAATGAACAATAAAACACGCCGAAATGAACAATCAGAACGATAAACGGACCCCTAAAGAGGAGATCAAGCAGCTTCTGTTTGTCTGCTACGGGAACATCTGCCGCAGCCCCATGGCTGAGGGTTTGGCCAATCACATTCCCGGCGGCACGGTCAAAGCTGAGAGCGCGGGGATCGGTGCGGTTCCAGGCTCTGCGGCGAAGGAAGCGGTCGCCGCCCTGAAAAAGAAGTACAACATCGACATCTCGGCCCACAGGGCGCGCCATGTCAGGGATGTGAAACTCGACCTGTTCGATTTCATCATCGCCATGGATCCCATGGTGTATTCGCGTTTGAAGGAAGCCGGATTGGCTCCCGCATCCAAACTGTTTGAATGGAACATCGAGGATCCCGTCGGGACACCGGTCTGGGTGTTTGAAAAGATCGCTGAAAAGATTCAGGATCGTCTGGAAAACTTCCTAACCAACCGGGAAGTCCGCTGAGGTTCGATTAATCCCCGTCTACGGATTTTTCAAGAACGATGTCGTCGCGGACATACAGCACGCCAGGTTCGCGCAGCAGGGCCTGAAAGGCGCTGTCCGGAAGGTCATCCCGTATGGCCAGCTCGACGGGTTTGCCGATGTAGATCTTTTTGTTTACCGTGTTGATGAGGTCATTGAAGCGAATGTAGTATTTGGCCAGGGCTTTCTCCACGATGACCGTCAATTGATCCCCGCGGAACAGAATGGCTTTGACCTCCGGTGTCCCTCGGACCTTCGTCACAAAATGCTTCACCATGCGGGCTTTGCGGTTCCGGACATAACGGTAAGTGAAGAGGATAAAAAAGGCGATCCAGAAAAGAAGCCCGAAGGACAGGTCCGTAAAGATGAGAAGGACCGTCACAGCCGCGACCAGGACGGCGATCAGCAGCCCCTGTGAGCCGAACGGGACGGATGATTTGGCCCAATCGACAAAGTTCTGCAGGTGCTCACCGGGGGAGAGAGCGCGCCGGATTCCCGAGTCCAGGTCCCTTTTAAGATGCTTGAGATCTTCAGCCAGGGACGAGGCATCCTTGTACCGGTCTTCGGGCCTTTTGCGGAGGCAGTGGGTGATGATGCGGTGAAGCTTCGTAGAGGACCACACCCAGCGAAAAGATGTCGCTTGTCTGATTGATCTCCTGTCCGCGGGCCTGCTCGGGGCTCATGTAAGCGATGGTCCCCATCACCGTCCCCGCCATGGTGCGGGCCATTGTTAAGGTGTGCTGCATGTCCATGGTGGAGGCATCCGAACCCTTGGATTCCAGGAGTTTGGCCAGTCCGAAATCAAGCAGTTTGGCGTGCCCGTTCCGTGTGACCATGATGTTGTCGGATTTGATGTCGCGGTGGATGATCCCTTTCTTGTGGGCCTCCGCCAATCCTTCACTGACCTGCAGCGCGATTTCCACAGCGCCCAGGAGGTCCAGTTCCCGGTTGACGATAAGCTTGCTGACCGTTTCTCCCTCCACGAATTCCATGACGATAAAGGTGATGTCGTCCGATTCATCGACGTCGTAGACCTGAGCGATGGCGGGGTGAACCACGGCTGCGGCTGCTCGGGCTTCCTGCAGAAACCGGATGCGCCGTTCAACGCTTCCCCTATAAAAAAACGGTTCCTATTTTTGATATTCAACCTTTCCGCCGACGATGGTGGTGAGGACTTTTGTGGTCGGGATGTCATCTATGTCGATGGTCATGATATCTTTATCCAGGATGGTGATGTCGGCCAGCTTCCCCACTTTCAGAGATCCCTTGAGGTTCTCTTCGAAAGAGGCATAGGCAGCGTTGATGGTGTAGGATTTGAGCGCTTCCATGCGTGTCATTCTCTGGTCGGGGAAAAAGATGCTGCCGTCCTTGGTCTTTCGTGATACGGAGGCGTAAAAACTGGGGATGGGGTCCACATCCTCGACCGGGGCGTCCGTGCCGTTGCAGATGAGGGCGCCCGAGGCCATCAGCTTCCGCCAGACATAGGCGCCTTCCTCGGCCCTTTTTTCACCCAGGCGTTTGAACACCCAGGGGGCATCCGATGTGCAGTGGATGCCCTGCATGGCTGCGATCACACCCATTTGGCCGAAGCGGGGGATGTCGGCCGGATGGAGATGCTGGGAGTGCTCGATCCGCCAGCGGAGATCGGTTTTGTCCGGGTGGGCCTTGAAGGTTTCCTCGTAGACGTCGAGTGTTTCCCTGTTGCCGCGGTCGCCGATGGCATGGACACAGAGCTGAAAGCCGTTCTCAATGGCGATTGCAGCCGTCTCCCGCAGATCTTCGACGGGATAGGTGTTAAGGCCCGTACTCGAAGGCAGGCTGTCGTAGGGTTCAAGAAGCCAGGCGCCGTGAGCCCCGAGAGCCCCGTCGATCAGCCTTTTGATGGAACGGACCGTGATGCGGCTGCCGCCGTATCCCAGAATTTTGTAATCGGCGATTCGCTGGTTCAGCTGTGCGTTGCCGGCGCTGATCATCAGGTTGAGCCGCATGCGAAGCACTCCGTCGTCCGCCATTTTTTTGAAATAATCGACGGCTTCGAAGGAAACTCCGGCGTCGTGCAGAGAGGTGATCCCCTTGGAGAGGCATTCCTCGACGGCCAGTTCCACGATTTTGCGCTGCTCGGCCTTCATCTCTTCGGGGGTGCGCCGGTATTCATAGTAAGCGCCTCGCAGCAGGCCCTGGGCGGTTTCGCGGAAAACGCCGATGGCGTTTCCCTGCCCGTCGCGGACAATCTCTCCTCCTGCGGGATCGGGGGTGTCTCCGGTGATGTCCGCCAGTTTCATGGCCTTGGCGTTGGCGATGGAGGAATGCCCGCTGGCGTGCCGCAGGATGACCGGATTGTCAGGTGACACCCGGCTCAGTTCGGTGTGATAAGGAAGGCCGGAGACGTTGGGTTCGGGAACCCTGTCCCATTTTTCCTGGTGCCAGCCGCGTCCGGTGATGAATTCACCGGGTTTCGCTTTCTGAGCCGCCTCGGCGACCATGGCCACGATGTTTTCCCAGCTGTTCACCTTCATCAGATCGAGGCTCAGCCGGGCCTCTCCGATGCCGGAGAAATGAGCGTGGCTGTCGATTATTCCGGGGATAGCCAGTCGGCCTTCGATGTCGATCACTTGGGTGGCATCGCCGATGTATTGTTTTATCCGGGCGGTTGACCCGAGAGCGATGATAATGTCGCCTCTGACGGCCAGGGCTTCGACTTCGGGTTGGTCCTCCTCAACGGTGACTATTTTCCCGTTCGTCAGAACAAGATCGGCCGATTCGGGTTTTTCGGAGCATCCGCTGGTGAACAGACCGCATCCAAAGATCAAGACAACAAGAAAAACGCGCATGAACATGCTGTTGTGTTTCATGGAAAACTCCTCATTTGAAGAACATAAATCAATTGTTGGGCCAGTGCAAGGTTTTTTTGCCGGAGATTTGTCAGGGAGAAAAGGAACCTTTTCCGTCTGTTTTCGTAAGATTTGTTGAAAAGACATTAAACGGAACGATCAAATGGATAGAACATTTGTGAATCGGAGAAGATACAATGACAAGTGGATTGAAAATGAAATCGGGAGCGGTATTTCTTCTGTTTTTTCTGGGGATTTTACCCTTTTTTGTGAGAGGCGCCGCCCCAGAAATCCGCACTGTTCCCCAAACGGCTTCGGCTCCCGTGATTGATGGAATACTGGATGAGGACGTCTGGGCATCCGCCCTCAAATTTGAGGGTTTTTTGACCTTCAAACCGGATTTCGGAAAACAGCCCAGTCAGAACACCATCGCTTATATGACCTATGATGCCGAAAATCTCTATTTCGCCGTCCGCTGCTTTGATACCGAACCGGATAAAATCAAGGCCGCGGTCAGCAAACGGGATGACATTTTTCAGGATGATGTGTTCGGCCTCGTGCTCGACACGTTCAACGACATGCAGAGCGGTTTCGGGTTTCTGATGAATCCTCTCGGAATCCAGGGAGACGGCATGATGGACATGAACGGGAGCTTGGAGGCTAGCCATGACATGATCTGGTACAGCAAAGGACGGATCGATGAGTTGGGCTTTTCCGTTGAGTGCCGGATCCCGCTGCAGAGCATCCGTTTTCCCAATAAAGAAGTCATCACCATGCGGGTGCTGTTTTTCCGTTTTTTGATTCGCCAGTCCGAGCAGGCCAGTTTCCCACCCCTCAATCCCGATGAGGGCAGCATCATGGGCCAGTCCCAGGCCGTGCTGGTGTCGGGGCTCAAATACAAGCGGGTGGTGGAACTTCTTCCCGCCGTCACCCATTCAACAAAAAGCGAAGCCGGGAATGGAGAGCTTCAAAGGGTCGAAAACCGGACCGATATCAGCCTGACGGGAAAGGTGGGGTTGACGTCGGATCTGACCATGGATGCCACTTACAATCCCGATTTCAGCCAGGTGGAAGCCGACGCGGGACAGGTGGACGTCAACCTCCGCTATGAACTTTTTTTCCCTGAAAAACGGCCTTTTTTCCAGGAGGGCAGTGATCTGTGGCGGTTCGGGGGGGCCTACGAAGACGCCCCTCTGGCTATGGTTGTCCACACCCGAAAGATCATCGATCCCGTCTATGGATTCAAGCTGACGGGAAAAGTTTCCCCGAAGGACACGATCGCCGCCGTCTATGCCCGGGACAACCTTCCCGATGACACCGTGGATGAGCATCCCGCTTTCACCATCGTCCGTTACAAACATGCCCTCAAAGGGGACTCCTTTGTCGGCGGATTTTATACGGCCCGCGATTACGGCAGGGGCTACAACCGGGTCGCGGGGGCGGACGGGCGGTGGAGGCGGGGTATCAGGATATCTCCGAGAACTTCCGCATCGATACCGGTTTTCTGACACGGACCGGCCTGCGGCGGTTGTCGGGCCTTGTTCTCTATCAGATGTATCCTAAATCCAAGTTTTTTCAGAAGATCGACACGTTTTACTGGGGGTATCATATCTATGATACGGCCTATGAGATGTTCGAAAGCCTCAACCTGTTCATTATCC
>JAHIPL010000128.1 GCA_018894615.1 Acidobacteriota bacterium
AAGGGAGTGGTCATCATTCTGGTTCTTTTTGTGAGTGTCGCCCTCCTCATCCTGGCCGTCCCCTCATTTTATAAGCTGTCCGCCTACAACGATCTCGGTGAAAAATCCCACCGGTCCCTGGCCGCTATGAATCTGGCGGAAGCGGGAGTGGAGAGAGCCATATGGGAGCTGAATTTCGGGGATATCTCGACATGGAGCGAATCGAGCACTCTCCGGACCCTGACCGTTTCGTCCATAAGACCTCATGCCTCCGGATTTACCGGAAGTTTCCAGGTGGAGGTCACCAATCCTGACGCCTCCAACCCGATTATCGAATCTGTAGGACGGATCGAACACCGGGTGGGTTCCTATGTCGAGAGAAAAATCCGGGTGGTTCTGGTTGAGCAGCAGCTTCCGTTCTTCGACTTCGGGGTTTTCGGCAACGAGTGGGTCAGTATCGCCTCCAACCTCGACATCCAGGGGGATGTCGGGACCAATGGGACACAGGCGGGAGCGGTGACGGTCGCCGCCAACAGCACCATCAACGGAGATGTCAGCTGCGGCCCGGAAGGAGATCCGGATCTGGCCCTAAATATCGATGAATCGGCCGTCATCACAGGAGTTCAGGAAGCCGCATCAGAACCGAAGGAGTTTGCTTCCGTTGAGGCGCCGGAGGGGCTGCCCTATATGGGAAGCGCCTCGGTGAGCGGGGATGTGATGACCATCAGCGGGGACGGGGAATACACCGATCTGCTTATCGGGTCCAATTCCCAGCTCATCATTTCCGGCGATGTCAAACTGCATGTTTTGGGTTCCTTTTTAATGGGCAGCAACACCGACCTGATCATCCAGGAGGGCGGAAGCTTGACGCTCTATCTGACCGGGTCGGTCGATATGGCAAGCAACTGCTCGATCAACAACCTCGGGCAGGATCCGACGAAACTCAAATTTTACGGCACAGACAGCCTCACCGGAACCATCCGTTTCGATTCCAACCAGGCGTTTTATGGGGCCCTGTATATGCCCCAGGCTGATCTGGTCGTGGCCAGCAACATCGATTTTTTCGGCTCCATTTACGGCAAGACCGTCCAGTTGAACGCCAATGTTTATGTGTCCTATTTTGCGGGCCAGACGGATTTTTCCGATTATCGCTTTGTCGTCAAGTCCTGGCAGCAGCTTCTGAACTAAAAAAATCAAACGACAGCGGGCAGTCATTCGGCTCCTCCTGGACTAATCACGGTCCATTCGGCCTCATCCCCAGGGGTGAGATAAAGAAGGAGAATCTCCCCCCCCCGATCGCCTCCATAGAGGATTTTCATTTTTACCTCTCCCTCTTATATTAAAAGAGGCGGTGAAAGATGGGATTGCTCGCCATCGGGCATTGAAAATTGACGCCGCCCGAATTACAATGAACATAAGAGGGAAAATCAACATCATGATTGGACAGACACAGAAAAAAAGCCGGAGGGGATTTTCCGCTATTGAGGTCTTGGTGGTGCTGGCGATTCTTGGCTTGTTGACGGCCCTCTCCTTTCCATCCGTCGTCAATTCTCTGGAGACACGGAATCTGGAGAGCACGGCAAAGGACATCCTGAATGAAATGCAGCGGGCCAAGTTTCAGGCCGTGAAGACCAAGTTGAACCACCGCCTGCGATTCGCTCAGGACTCGGGACGGTGGATCTATGTGGTGGAACGGGAGGACGCCGTCGGAACCTGGAACCCGGTTCAGGGGATTGTGGTAAAGACGATTTCACCCGGCTTCAGCACGACCGTGGATCTCCCTTCCCTACAGGTCGTTTTTTCACCGCTGGGAATGGTCACGAATTTCAGCTCCGCCCAGAACAGTGTTGTCGTGCATAGCTCCAAGCTGGCGGGATACAACCAGCCCGCAGACCGTTATGTCTATGTCTTTTCCGGTGGATCGGTTCACTACAGCGAGACATCATTAGTCGGCGGCGTTTAGGCAAACGAAAAAACTTATGACACAGGTTGAACGAAGGGGAAAAAAATCCGAAGGATTCAGTCTGATCGAGGTGTTGATCTCCATGGTTTTGATCGCCGTTGCCATGCTGGGGCTGGCTCAGCTTTTCACCTACAGCATTCTCAGCAATGACCGGGCGGATAAAATGACTTCATCGACCTTTTTGGCTCAGCAGCAGATCGACACCCTGCGATGCCTGACTTCGGAGGAATTGAGCGCGCTTTCCTCCCCCATGGACGAAACGCTGGATGTCAACGGCGACGGCACCATCGATTTCCGCCGGGTGACGGCACTTCAGTCATCGGGGACGATCTGGGATGTCAAGGTTCTTCTGTTTCCGGGATCTCAGACGGGCGTCGCCGTGAACCTTCTGCTTCAAAATCCCCGGCAGTATTACCTGCGGGCCGAGATGGGAACCATTATCAGCCGGTAGAAAGAAGGCGGCATCAATGCAAACGGCAAAAAGAGTTAAAGCCAGAGGAAAAAAGCCTCCAGAGTCGGGATTTACACTGGTTGAGATGCTGATCGGCTCGACCATTCTTCTCGTCGTGATCGTGATCACCATGTCCCTCTACAATCGCAGCAACAAAATCGTGGTGGATCAGCAGCAGTACTCCGACATCCAGCACGACGTTCGCTCGGCCATGTATTTCATCTCCCGGGATGTGCAGAACGCCGGCGTCGGCTTCAACGCCCAGCTCACCGGTTTTTTCATCGAGGGGACAGATGCCTTTGGGCCCGGTCCCGAGAGTTCCGATGCCCTCCGGCTCATGGGCAATTATGAGTTTCCCCTGAGCCTCAGAATCGAAAGGATTGTCGGTGTCAATGCCCGGCTCTACGACGGCGAACTGCTGAATATGCCTTACACCTGTCCTGATGATCTCGTCAATCGAACCGTCATGCTTGTATCCACCTCCTGCCCGGGGTGCTTCGCCTACCGCTATATCGGTCCCAACAGCGTAAAAGGGTGTGACGGTACCAATTCTTTTATTTCCTTTCAATCGTCGTCCTCGGAGCTTAATCCCCCCGGTGGGAAGTTCGATGAGAGCTGCGGAGATGGCTGTTGGGAGAATGGAATCATCACCTTCGGAGAGATCAAGTATTACTGGCTGGACACGACGGGTTATCCTGCAGATTACGCCGGTTTGAACCTCACGGTCGGCGTGGACGGATACCTCGGCATCGCCAACACCCTCTACATGACATCCAACCTGGCCGACGGCAGCACCAGTCATACTCCCGTTTCCATGGACATCGAAAGCATCCAGTTCCAATACAACGGCGACCTGGACGAGGACGGCGTTCTGGACGGATTCACCGACTGGGACAACGCCAACTGGACCATTCTGGCCGGGGACGACTCCGCGACACGAACGGCCAAAGGGATCGTGATCAGCCGGATCCGACAGGTCCGGATGTGGGTTCTCGGGCGCACTCCCAAGGCCTTCGTCAGTATTCGGGGAACCCAGCCGACGAGTCTTCACATTTTCCGCCGCCCCGCCGTTGCCAATGTGGCGGCCGCATCGGTCGACGACAACCACCGGCGGTTTCTTCTGGAATCCGCGGCCACCATCCGCAACATGTCGCTCGGTCTTTATAATGAAGGAATCCGCTGATGATCGGCATTCAAACACGGGAACGGGGCGCAGGCCTTATCATCGTCATTATGGTGGTCGCCTTTATGTTTTCCATGGGAATCGCCATGATGACCATCACCACCACAGGGAAAAGGGTGGCGGACAATGTCCGGTCCCAGAAGCAGGCCTTCAACGCGGCCGAGGCAGGATTTGACGCGGCCTGGGCGCTTTTGAACGAAAGATTTACATCCGAGGCCTGGGCCAGCTTCGAGGGGCAAACCCTTGTCGATCCTTCCGGAATCGATCTGCCTTCCTCCACCTTTTATTTTCGAACCAGAACCGATTTGGAGATATTCGCCCTGCTGGACGTCAACGGCGACGGCAATCCCGATTACGGGAATATTCTCTTTTACCGCCAGACCTACTACCGGAATTCTCAGGGGCAGCTCGACAGCCGCTTCACCTACACCGTTTTCCTCATCGACGACGAAGCGGGAATAGGGTCTTCCGATGCGACGGACGTGCTTCTTGTCTGTATCGGGACATTCGGGGTGGGGGACACGGTCACGACGGCCAGGATCGAGGTCGAACTGGCCAATTAATCGAATTGATTCGGGGGAAAAAATGAGCAAACGGAAAAGGACAGGATTCGGGAAAGGGCTGCGGCTTCTTCTTTTGAGCCTCACTCTCGTCTGGATGGGATCCCATTTCCAGGCGCAGGAGACCTGCACGGAGTTCAGCGGATTTTTCACCGAGAACTTCAATACAACGGACTATAAAGACACAATCAACTCATCCGTTTCCGACTGGCCGAACGGTCCTGTCTCTCTCAATTTTCTCGGGGCGAATTTTCAGGTGACCGAGCCTTCGGGGATGGGGGCGCGCATCTATGTCTGCGATGCCGGAGATTTTGACGGGGACGGCAAACCCGACCTCATCGGCCTCGACATCGGAAACAACAACCGCCTGATTCTGATCCGCAATTATTACGAGGACCGAAACGGCGACAATGTGGACGACGACGGTGTCATCTTTCAGATCGATACAAGAGAGGTTTATGATTGGGGCATGACCTGCGGTCCGGCCACCATCACCACCGCCGATTACAACAACGACGGGCTGATGGATTTTTTCTTTATGAAAAACAACAGCGATCAGTTCGGCTACAGCGGATTTGTGGCGGCCATGTACATTATCAGGGGAAATGCGAGAAATCCCAACTTCAGGCGGTACAACCGGTCTCCCAATCTGAATTTCACCTCCCGATTTCAGCAGGCGGGCATTTACATCAATTGGGCGGCCGACCACCTCTGTTCCGTCGACATCGACAGCGACGGGGACGTGGATGTTCTGGCCATCAGTCAGGATAAAATTTTCCTCATCCGGAATCCCGGCGAGGACAATTTTAATCTGAACAACTTCGAGATAAGCGAACTCAACTACGATCAGAGGACGGGATTTACGACCGGCCGCGGCGGTTCGTCCGTCGATGCCGGCGATTTCGACGGGGACGGCGATGTGGACGTTATCGGCGGTACGGTCAACGACTACCATTATCTCGTTTATTACGACAACGACGGAACGGGCAATTTTGTCCGCTATGAGCTTGAAATACCCAACGATGAGGCCACCGGTACGGTCGCCACCTGCGTCGCCGATTTTAATCAGGACGGAAGATTGGACATCTTCGGTGCCACGGACCGCTGGAACGCCGGTAACGAGGCCCATATGTGGATCTTCAAAAATCTCGGGGTCGGGGTGGAAATGCCCGTCAACTGGTCTTTCAACTGTCTCAACAACTGCCAGGCCATTCTGCCCGATCCCCACGACGTCGATATGAGCGCTTCGCTGGACTATGACGGCGACGGGGACATGGACATCATCCTGGCCGACGCCAACAACTCGGGTGATTATTATCTTGTCGTGAATGAAATCGCATCCGTCTACGCCCTTCAGGCCGAGGCGCGGTCGACCAATGTGGTGGGCGATTTGGACCCGGAGCGGTATGCCGTGACCAAGGTCACCGTCTCCAGGCTCCAGATGGGTTGGACCGGGCGGTCCCGGGTTGGGCTCTCCATCGATCTCTTCGTTTCCAACAACGGAAGCGAATGGGACCTCTACGACACCTATCTGGAAAATGAACTGACGAACTACACCAACCTGCATCAGCACAGCTTCCTGCACTTCGGAACACAGCTTTACTGGAGGGCTGTCCTCAACGCCCAGGAGGATGTGATGGCGGAGTATGACGACGCGTCTTACGACACCCCTCTTCTCAGTGAAATCCAGCTGGAATATGTTTTTGTGGAGCGCCGGGAATACAGCCGCACATCCGTGGCCGCCGCGTCCTTTTATGATGACGACAGCAACAGGAAAAAAGTCCTCATCGGCGCCTCTTTTTATTATCCGGGCTGGCAGGGGCAGCTTCGCGCCTACGACATCACCAGCATGTCCTCGACCTCCTCGGCCAGTTCCCAGATCGAAACCATCACCCGTCCGGATATCACTTCAGAAACAGGCAGGGAAATTGTGGCCGACAATGTCGACATTTTATGGGATGCGGGAGAGCTGCTCAACAACCGCTCGGCCGCTGACCGGGTGATTTACACGGCCGTGCCCTCGTCCGGAGTCAGGCGAAGTCGATTGGATTTTACGACGAGCAATGCCGGAGTACTCGGCCCTCTTCTTCAGGATTACAACAATAACACAAGCGGCCTCATCGATTTTATCCGCGGTGATGGGCGGGACTGGAAACTGGGTGACATCAACCACTCCAATCCCGTCGTGGTCGGTCCCCCGTCCGGAAACGCCTCTCTTAAAGGGGACGGCTACGCGGATTTTGCCGAAACCTGGGAGGACCGCGAAAAATATGTCTATGTCGGCGCCAACGACGGCATGATCCACTGCTTCAGCGTCGAAACCGGTGAAGAAAAATGGGCCTTTGTCCCCTACAACCTGCTGCCCAAACTCCGCAATATGTGGGCGGTGGACGCGGCGACGGGCGCGCGATATTTTTCCCGGGATGAGTATGTGGATTCCACACCTTCGGTTGAGGATGTCTACATCGACGCCGACGGCGACGGGAACCAGGAGTGGATCACCATGCTCGTTTGCGGCCAGGGGCCCGGGCAGGGGAGCACCATCGCTGGCGGCACCACGGGCAATTTTTACTTCGCCCTGGACATCACCAATCCCGATGACCCGCAGCCCATCTGGGAGTACACCCACAGCAGCATGGGGGAAACCTATTCCGTTCCCGCAATCGGAAAGATATCCTATCGCGGGAATATCACCTGGGCCGTTTTTATGGGATCAGGATATGACAACATCGTGGGAGGCGGAGTCCAGGGCCACCGGTTTTTCACCCTTCGGGCGGACGACGCAAGGCTGATTTACAGCTTTACCATCAACAACATAAACACCAGTCGGAGATGGTCCAATGGGATCGATCTTTCACGGTCCTTTCCCGGTTCTCCCTCCATCGTCGACACCGACAATGACGGGGATGCCGACCGGGTCTACATCGGCGACACGGAAGGGCGCCTGTGGAAAATCGATGTGAGCAACAACATTCGGCGGGCGAGCGACTGGAAACGGAAAACCATCTACACCGATCGCGACAACTATCCCATCATCACCAAGCCGGCGGTCTGGATGGACGACGCCGTCGACGGGTCCCCGCCGCGTATTTACTTCGGAACGGGCGGCGACGACAACGCGCCGGAGGACGGGCTTTACTCCTTCATCGCTCTCATCGATTACGGCAACAACGAAGAAGTCGAGTGGTTTGTCGGCGACGCGGACAATCTGAGGCTGGATGAAGACATGGACAAGGGAGATCTGGCGGCCGGAGAGAAAATCTGGGCCGATCCCCAGGTGGCCAACAATGTCGTTTATTTCAGCACGCTCTTCGGCAGCATCGAGAGTGTCGATCCCTGTGAGAACCTGGCCGGTGAGGGAAAACTTTACGGCCGCTATGTCAAGCAGATCGGCGGATCCATCGTGGGCTCGTCCTCCTTTGCCGGATCCTCCGGCACAACGCTGGAGCACCTGGACCTCGAGATCAAAACCCGGGCCGCCGTCACAATCGGCGAGCAGTCGGGAACGGGCGGCACCCGGACGCAGGAGGTCTTCATCCAGGAATACGACTCCACCATT
>JAHIPL010000129.1 GCA_018894615.1 Acidobacteriota bacterium
CTGTTCGCCCGCCCTGCCGCGGCCGATGAGAAGATCGTCCTCATTCTCGTCGATCAGTACAGCCTGGATGTGTTCGAAGAGCAGCAGTCGCTGCCCTGGCCCTGGCCGCGGGAAATGTATGCCTACATTCTTCAATATCTCAGGGCCGGCGGTGCGGAAGCCTGTGTTTTTGATGTCATTTTTTCCGAGGTGTCCGCCTACGGGCCCTCTGACGACGAATCCTTCGCGGCCGCTCTCGCCGATACGGACAGGGCCGTGCTGTCCCTGTTTCTGAGCCGGGAGGAACAGGGGAGCGAAGAGCCGGCCCCCGGTCTTCCACCCCACTGCCTGGACATTCCCTCCCTTCCCCCGGCCGCCGTTCACCCGCTCCGGTCCGCCACTCTGCCCGTCCGCTCCCTTCTTGACGCCGCCGACGCAATCGGCAATGTTCAATTCGCCCCAGACGGCGACGGTGTCTTTCGGCGCATTCCCCTCTTCTTCACCGTAAACGGCTGCCTGCTCCCGGCCCTCCCCCTCGCGGCCGCCCTTGAAGTCACGGGGATGCTGCCGGAAACTCTCCGCAAAAACACCCTTCGGCTGCAAAACACGCGCATTCCGCTGGACCGGAACGGAGAGATGATCATCGGATACCACGGCCCGCAGACCACCTACCAGGCCTATTCCGCGGCGGCTGTCATCAATTCCTGGGCCCAGATTCAGGAGGGCGCCGCACCGCAGATTCCTCCCGACCTATTTGCAGGAAAAATCGTCCTCATCGGCCTCAGCGCCCCCGGCCTGATGGATTTGCGGACATCCCCCCTGGACCCGGCCTGCCCGGGTGCCGTCATTCAGGCGGCCGCGCTTGACAACCTGCTCAACGGCGGAGCCATAACCGCGGCCGGTCCGCTGCCGACGGTTCTTTTCATTCTGGCGGCATCTCTGCTGGCGGGCCTCGGCGCCTCGCTCCATCAATCCCTCATAAAAATTTTTCTCTGGCTTGTTTTTTGCCTCGTTTTTGTGGCGGCGGCAAACACGGCGGCCTTCCAACTGAAGGTCTGGCTTACGGCGGCGGCACCGGCGGGCGCCGTCTTCCTGGCTTTTCTGGCGGCCTCTCTTCTGAACTACAGCCTGGAAGGGCGGCAGCGGCGCTTCATTAAAAATGTGTTCCGCCATTATCTGAGCCCTCACGTCATCGAGCTCATCATCAAGGATCCCGACCGTCTGCGCCTTGGAGGTGAAAAGCGGGAAGTGACGTCCTTTTTCTCGGATGTGGCGGGTTTTACGGCCGTGTCGGAATCCCTGTCCCCGGAAAATCTGGTCGACCTCCTCAATTTTTATCTCACGGAAATGACGGACATCATCCTCGGCGGCGAAGGGACGCTGGACAAGTATGAAGGCGACGCCATCATCGCCTTCTGGAACGCACCCCTGGACCAGAAGGACCACGCTCTTCGGGCATGCACCGCCGCACTCGACTGCCTGAAACGACTGGAAGCGCTCCAGCCGCAGATAAGGGAACGCTGCGGGCAGGCCCTGAACATGCGCATCGGAATCAACAGCGGACCGGCCGTTGTCGGCAACATGGGATCCGGAAACCGCTTCGATTACACGGCCATGGGGGACACCATCAACCTTGCATCCCGTCTGGAAGGAGCGTCCAAACAGTACGGGACCTCCATCCTGATCGGAGAAGCGACCCACGCACACGTCTCCGAATCCATCGCGGCCCGGGAAGTCGACATCGTCCGCGTGGTCGGACGGAAAAAACCGGCCCGCATCTACGAGATCCTGGGGCTCCTCCCGTCCCTCGGGACGGAAAAGGGAAAGCTGCTCAGCGTGTACGGCGCAGGACTTGAGGCCTTCCGCCTCCGGAACTGGAAGGACGCTCTGGAATTTTTTCGGACGCTGCCGGGAGACGGACCGAGCGCCGTGTATTCCGAGCGCTGCCGCCTCTTTCTCACCAATCCTCCGCCTCAGGATTGGGACGGCGTGTTCGACCTCAAAACAAAATGAAGGAGATTCAAAAATTGGAATTGATCTTCTGGGGAGTCCGCGGAACGGTTCCCGTGTCCGGCAGGCGATTCAACCGGTATGGCGGGGAGACGACCTGCTCCTCCATTCAAGTGAACAAGAAAACGCTTTTTGTGATGGACGCCGGAACAGGGATTTTTCAGCTGTCCCAAAGCCTCAAACAAAAAAATGCCGCCGCAGGCCTGGACATTCATCTGCTGCTCACCCACTTCCACCTGGACCACCTCGCCGGACTGCCTTTTTTTGAGCCGCTCTACGACCCGGACACCCGTTTCACCTTCTATTCCTTCGCTCCGCCGGAAATCACTCAAAAACAGCTGGAAGGATTGACCTCCGGATCGCTCTTCCCCATCAACTTTTCGGACACCCGATCGGAAAAGCACTTCCGGTCCTATCCGGAAGAGGGCTTCGAATTGGAAGGGCTGCGGATCGAAACCTGTCCCCTGCACCATCCCCAGGGAGCGGTCGCCCTGAAAATTCTCGGGCCTGGCGGGACCGTCGTCCTGGCAACCGATACGGAACATCCGGACGAAGGGGTGGATGAACGCCTGGCCGCCTTCGCAGAGGGGACCGGCGCCCTTGTCTACGACGCCACCTTCAGTCCGGTCGAATACTGCAGAAACAGACAGGGCTGGGGTCACAGCACCTGGCTTGCGGGCACACAACTCGCCGGGGCGGCATCAGCCGACGCGCTCTATCTCTCCCACTTCAATCCCGAACATGAAGACGGCCGGATTCGAGACTTCATCCGGGAAGCCCGCCGCTGTTTCAAATCCACCGGTGGAGCGAGACCGGGCCTTCGCCTCCGGCTTTGAGGAGAACAATCATGAAAGAAACGGTCGACACCGCTCTCTACATCGAGATCCTGCTGGCATTCACTTACGTCGTCCTGTCCTTCCTCTTCTTCCGGATTCTGCGTCTGCTGTCAGGACAAAAGCCGGGCGCCGCGAAATCCGCCGGCAGCCTCTTCATCGGACGGAGCCTCCTGCCCCTGGCCTTTCTGCTCACCGCGTTGGCCTTCAAGCTGGCCCCCCTCTCCCGGCTTTTTTCCCTCAGCAAGCGTTTTCAGGCCGCCCTGGACGCCGCACTGCTTTTTTTCTTCTTCTTCCTTCTCATCCGTCTGATCGACAGCGGTATTCAGAGCTGGCACATTCGAAAACAGGGGGGCTTTCCCATTCCCAGGGTTCTTCACGGATTTATTCTGTTCGTCCTCTACCTGGCCGTCGTCTTCGGCATCCTCCGGGGTTATCTCGGATTCAACATCACCCCCTTTCTGGCCACTTCAGCCATTCTGACCATGATTCTGGGACTGGCCTTTCAGGGGGTGCTGAGCAACATCGTCTCCGGGATGTCTTTTCACTTCACGAAGTCGCTGAAGCAGGGCGACTGGATCCGAGCCGGAGAAATGGAAGGCCTGGTGATTGAAACCAACTGGAGGGAAACGCGGATTTTTGACCTGAAGTCCAACATCGTGATCATTCCCAACGACCTGATCGCGACAAAAACCCTGACCAACTTCTCCCTGCCGGACAAGAAGACGGCCCTCACCCTGTCCGTGAAGGCAGGATACGACGCGCCTCCCTTTGAAGTGCTGAACGCTCTGAAGGAAGCGGCCGCCGATGTCCCTGACGTCCTCGACACCCCGCCTCCCGAAGCCTATGTCACGACCTATGACGATCTGGGGATTGCTTACACTTTGAAGTTCTGGATCTCCAATTTCCGCCGCAAAAATCCCATCACCGGTGAAGTCGGACGGCTTGTCTGGTACAAATTCAAGCGCCGCGGCATCACCATCCCGATCCCCGTCGGCGATACAATCGGCCGCGTTCTCAGCACGCTGTCCCCACCCGAAAGAATACCCGCCGAACGCGACCTTGTAAAAACGGCCGACGACCTTCTTCGGAGCGAATTTCTTCGAGATGACAAGGGGGAGCCGATCGTTCCGGCGGAGGAACTGCGCCGTTTCGCCGCCGCCCTGAAACGGCACAGATATTCCGCAGGGGAAACCCTTTTCAAGCAGGGAGACAAAGGCGATTTTTGTTATGTCATTGCCAGGGGAACGATCCGGGGCCGCATGGTCTATGATGAAGCGGGGAAGACCTATCCCGTGGAATTCACGCTCGGACCGGGTGAGATTTTCGGTGAGATGGCTCTTTTCACGGATATGCCGCGCACGGCGACGGGTGTTGTCATCGAGGAAGCAGAGCTGCTGGAGATCCGGGCGGAGGATTTCGCCCGCCTCCTTCAGCGCAATCCAACCCTGGCCGAAACAATCGCCTCTCTCATCAGCCGGAGAAACAGCAAGAACAGGGATTCATTGAAAAAGATAAAGGAACTTTCCGCGAAGGACATCGAAGAGGGGTGCAGCCGCAAATCCATCCTGGCCCGGCTCAAGGGTTTAATCCTCTCACTCACGTCCATCAACTGAAGGCAAAGACATGCACAGCAAAAAGCGGGTCCTCCTCTCAGTCCTCATTTTCCTGGCGGTATTTCTGGTCGGGATCGTGGGATTCCGGCACTTCGGCGGAACGGGCTGGTCATTTCTGGACAGCATGTACATGACCGTCATCACGATGTCCACCGTGGGCTACGAGGAGGTGCTGGACATCAGTGCCAATCCGGGCGCCCGGGTCTTCGCCATGGTCTTTATTCTGCTCTGCCTGGGCACGGTCGCCTTCGGCATCTCCTCGATCACAGCCTTCATCGTCGAAGGAGAACTGAAAAACATCCTCTGGAAAAATAAAATGGAAAAAGCAATCAATAAACTTCGCGACCACTTTATCGTCTGCGGTGCGGACGAGACGGCACAAACCATCATTCAGGAACTGCGGTTGATCAAAAAGCCGTTTGTCGTCATCGAACCGGACAGGGATAAAATCGAAAAACTCTTGTCCCAGGGAGAACTCCTCTACATCCAGGGCGACCCGTCCGAGGACGAAACCCTGACCCGGGCCAACATCCGGTCGGCCAGGGGCATTATCCTCTCCCTTCCCTCGGACCAGGAAAATCTTTACGTCACCCTGACGGCCCGGGAGATGAATCCGGCGGTCCGGATTGTCACCAAAGGCCTCGAAGACAGATCGGCCCGAAAGATGACCAAGGCCGGAGCCGACGCCGTGGTCTCACCCCCCTTTATCGGAGGGATGCGGATGGTTTCGGAGATGGTCCGGCCGGCCGTCGTCACCTTTCTGGACATGATGCTTCGCGACAGGGAAAAGGCCCTGCGCTTCGAGGAACTTCCGATCGTGGAAGGGTCCGCCTACGCGGGGCAGACCATCGCCCGTTGCCGAATGGACCACAAGAAAGACACCCTGATTGTGGCGGTCCGGGAAGCGGGATCGGAAAACTACATTTTCCCTCCGCCGGATGACAGGGTGATTGAGCCGGGGGATATTCTGGTGCTCATCGGAAATGCCGACACCCTGCAGAAAATGGAACACCGGAGCGGATAACTCCGGGCAGCTTTATTTCGAGAACAAGAGCCGGGGCCCGATCGGATTCGGCAAGCCCGCGCCCGTCCCGGCCTGGCTGGACTACGAGCTCTGGCAGGGCCCCGCTCCCCCATCGATAAGGATCACATCAGCACGCTCTACTGCCATCTCGGGAACATCTCCCAGCGGACCGGGCTGGGAGCCGAAGGTGTGAATGGCGCCGGAACAAATTGACGATATTGACAAATTCACGGGCCTTGCTGCAGTATCCATGATACGCAACAAACCATAGTAATCAAAGAACCGTCGAAGGTCTTCATGAACGGTTCAGGATCGAAAGGAAAGTGACATGTCCGCAAGAAATCGGTATTTCTCCCTGTTTTTCTTATTCGTTCTTTTTTTTGCTTTTTCCGGTGTTCACCTTGACGCTCAAAACATCAGTTGGGAAATCAGAAAACACAGCACGGAGCTCGAATCCTTAAAAGCGGAAGTGACGGACTTCATGCGGCGCGGATATGTCCCCATGGGGCTGACTTATGATGATGTGGAGCTCTATATTCTGTATGTCACAGGGCTCGGCCAGGAAGTCGAAGGCTGGCTGATTGAATGGTACAATAACCGTCACCCTCCTGGTGGCGCTCGAACGCACGGCCATCACAGAGATGTTGAGAAAAAAAGCGATTGACAAAGCGGCCTTAAGAAATCCTTTCTCCCTATCAAATCCGGGCAGGTGAAATGCAAATGTATTACCGCCCCCCGATGGTGTATAATTCCGACATCCGGAAAAGAACAGGAACGACCAGTGAACATAACAATCGGAAAGGATGTCTGCATCAACACCGAACAGGCC
>JAHIPL010000130.1 GCA_018894615.1 Acidobacteriota bacterium
CACCGTCCTGATGTGTCGGTTCATCTCATCGGGTGAAATGATTAGGCAAGGTCGCGTTTTTTTAATTTCATGTCCTAGAGTGGGATCAAGATTGACCAGGAACACGTCGAATCGAGCGACTACCATACCCAATCCTCTTTATCCCACTCGGTTTCGACGATTGATTCCGAGTCAAGCAGTTCATCATCACCCAGCTGATGCATCCTCTCGAAGGCTTTATCCCATCCGGTCCTTGGACATTCCACCGGCCGTAAAATTAAACAGTCATCTCCGGCCTCCAGAATCACCTCGTCTCTCAATGCATACTGCTCGATCAGCGACTTTGACAGACGGATACCGCGGGAATTGCCGATCCTTATTATTTTCGCTTTCGTTGAAGCCATTTTTTCCTCTGAAGTAATTATATTGTAATTACATTTCAGATGCAATCCCCTTTTCCATAAAGGACGATTTTCTGAATATATATTCTCACAGACGAACTTTTGTAGGAATCAAACCCTCTCTCCATGCCTTGCTAAGAAACACCGTTGCCTGTAAAATGTCGCTATGAAAGACAAACTTGTCTCCATCCTTAACCAGGTCAAATCCGGCACCCTCTCTCCCGAGGACGCCTACACCGAACTCAAGGACCTCCCTTACCAGGACCTTCACTTCGCCAAAATCGATCACCACCGCGAAATCCGCCGGGGCCAGCCCGAAATCGTCTACGGGCTTGGGAAAACGGATGAACAGATCGAAATAATCGCCCGTGCTATCCTGGAGAAAGGCAGCAACCTCCTCGTCACCCGAACGGGACCTGCTGTCCACGACGCCCTCAAGAAGGATTTTCCGGACATTCAATACAACGCCCCCGCCCGCGCCGTATTTCTCAAGCACGACAAACCGGCCGGTGGAAAGGGGAAAATAGCCATTATCACCGCCGGCACCTCGGACATTCCCGTGGCCGAGGAAGCCAACGTCACCTGCGACATCCTCGGCAACGAAACGGACCGGCTGTTCGACGTCGGGGTGGCCGGCATTCACCGCCTTTTCGGCGAACTCGACCGCATCCGTTCGGCCCGCGTCATCATCTGTGTCGCGGGCATGGAAGGCGCCCTTCCCAGCGTCATCGCCGGCGTCACGGACGTCCCGGTCATCGCCGTGCCCACAAGCGTCGGATACGGCGCCAGCCTCAACGGTCTGGCCGCGCTGCTGACCATGCTCAATTCCTGCTCGGGCGGCATCGGTGTCGTCAATATCGACAACGGCTTCGGGGCCGGGTTCCTGGCCAGCCTCATCAATCACCTCTGACGTGACTTCTTGGCAAAGCGGCTGTTTTGATCCTGAAGGCACCGATCCGACCTCACCGGCATCTGAATAATCCGGGTCGAATCATAATTGAGTGAATTCACTCATCCGAAATCCCACTTCTTCTGCCGGAAAAGATAGAAAATACTGTATTTAGCTTGACAAGAAAGCCGCCCGCCCCTATATTATGTGAGTTATATTCCGCCTTCGCCAGGGTTTTGCACATGGACGTAACCGATCAGATCAGACAAACCGCCAATATTGTGGAAATGGCCTCCCTCTATACCACTTTACGCAAGCGCGGCAGCAAGCACGTCGGTCTCTGTCCTTTCCATTCAGAAAAGGACGGCTCCTTCACCGTAGACGAAGACAAGCAGCTCTATCACTGCTTCGGCTGCGGCGCCGGGGGCGACATTTTCACCCTGGTCATGGAGAAGGAGGATCTGACCTTTCCCGAGTCCGTCAAATTCCTGGCGGAAAAATACAACATCCCGCTCCCCGAGCAAAAAAGACGCTCCCCAAAAGAGAAAAAGATCGAGGAAGATCTTTTTTTGGCCTGCGAGAGCGCCATGGCCTTTTTCAAAAAGAACCTGTTCAACACAAAAGAAGGGGAAGAGGCCATGCGTTATCTTTCAAAGCGCAGCATACCGGAGGACGTCATTCAGGAGCTTAAAATCGGCTACGCCCTGAACAGCTGGGACGCCCTGCTGACATCCTTCCAGGAGAAAGGGCTGTCCACCTTCATTCTGGAAAAAGCCGGGCTCATTCTCAAAAGGCAGAATAAAGAAGGGCATTACGACCGATTTAGGGGCCGCATCATCTTCCCCATTTTCAACCTGACCGGAAAGGTGGTCGCTTTCGGCGGCCGGACCATCATCGATGATGATCCGAAATACCTGAACTCCCCCGACACGCCCATCTACACCAAGGGGAAAATTCTCTACGGCCTTCACCTGACCAAGCAGGCCATCCGGGAAAAGACCTTTTCCATTCTGGTCGAGGGATACACCGATTTTGTCGCTCTCTACCGCAACGGATTCCAAAACTGCGTGGCATCCCTGGGAACGGCGTTGACGTCCGAACAGATGACGGCCGTCGCCCGCTTCGCTCCCCGTATGATGATCTGCTACGACGGGGACATCGCCGGTCGAAAAGCGGCGGCCAGGGCCGTGTCTCTCAGTATGGAAAAGGGCGTTCAGGCCAAGGTGTTCACTCTTCCGGAAGGCTCCGATCCCGACAGCTATCTCGAAAAAGAGGGACCCGATCGATTCAAAGACGAATGGAAAAACCTTACGCCGGGACTTCGATATCTCGTCGATTACTATTCGTCCGGAAGAAAAAAACAGATTCCGGAAGAAAAAAGCAAAATCGTCCGCGACGTCGTCGAGGTCCTCAACAGAATACCGGACCCAGTGACACGCAGCGAGTATGTGAAACAGGCCTGCGTCCTTTTTTTTGTGGACGAAAGGACCCTTCGCGGTCTGACAAAAACAGATAAAACAGAGAAAATCCCGGAGAAGAAAAAACAGATCCTGTTCAACGCCGAAAAAAGGCTCCTTCAGATTTTTTTCGCCGACACGGGGGTGGCGGTTGAAACATTCAAGGATCTCGACCTTCAGTATTTCGACGGATTGACCAGCAAACCCATC
>JAHIPL010000017.1 GCA_018894615.1 Acidobacteriota bacterium
CCAGGGGGTGTTCTTCCCAAGCTCGGCCGAATGGATCTGGATTCAAAAAATGTGGAGGGTCTTTTCATCTCGCACACCCACCCCGACCACGTTTACGGCCTGCCCTCCTTTGTTCACAGCCATTACGACACCCCCCGGACGGTTCCCCTTTTCGGTTCGCCGGAGACGGTCGAGTTCTGCCGGGGTCTGCTGGAATATTTTCACCTGTTCAGAGATAAAATCCTCTACCGTCCGGAATTGATTCCCCTGACTCCTTCCAAACCGATAACGGTTTTTGAAGATCTTTCGGTCACGGCCGTCCCTGTCCCGCACGCGTCATCATCCGCCGCCTTTCTCTTCAATTTTATTAAAGAGGATATGCGCCTTCTGTATTCCGGGGACACGCCGCCGTTTTCTCCCCTCTTAAAAGAGGCGGGCAGGGTGGATGTCCTCATCCATGACTGCAGCTTTCCCTCCCGTTTTCTCGCCGAACGCCCCGAACTTAAAACCATGCACACCGATGCCCTGTCTCTGGGGCGAATAGCCTCGGACGCCGGAGTGAAAATTCTTGTCCCCTGCCATCTTTTTTCCGATTTTGGATATTCCATCGGGGAGATCGAGGAGGAAATCCGCCGGAATTATACAGGGACGCTCATCATCCCCTCCGATATGGAGATGATATCGCTGCCCGGCTCTTTTGATGAGTGCGGAGAAGAATTGAAAACACCATGATCGTCCTTTATCTGATTGTCCTCATTGTCTCCTTTGTCATTCTCTTCAAATGCGCCGATCTGTTTGTTACCGGTGCGACAGGGCTCTCCGAAATTCTGGGAATTCCCAAAATGCTGGTCGGAATCGTTTTTGTCGGATTAGGAACGACGGCGCCGGAGTTCGGTGTTTCGGTCAGCGCCGCCTTCAGCGGTTTTTCGGAAATGGCGCTGGGCAACGCGATCGGATCGGTCATCGCAGATGACGGAATCGCCCTCGGTCTGGCCGCCTTGGTCGCACCGGCCGTCATTTATGTCAACTGCCGGATCCTGAAAATTGCCGGGGCATTCCTTCTGTTTATCGATTTTCTCGCCTATTTTCTTGCCAGGGACGGGGTGTTGGGACGATTCGAAGGGATCCTGTTTCTCCTGCTGCTGGTTGGATATTTTTACCTTCTTTACAGGGTCAGGGGGCTTCGTTCCGGTTTGGGTGTCCCATCGTCCTACGACAGCCCTTCCGGCTCAGAAGACGCGGTGAAGTGCTTGAGGTGGTCGAGGCTGAGAAGGCCGATCCTTCTGTTCGTTGTAGGCATCATCGGCGTGGTTGTCGCCAGCCGGTTCGGGGTTGTCTGGGCCGCCGTGCACATCACCGAATTATTGAGGATTCCGGAAATCATCATCGGTTCCACGGTCGTCGCTCTGGGAACATCCCTCCCGGAAATCAGCACCTGCATCACCGCAGCCCGGAAAGGGGAAGGGGAACTCGCCGTCGGCAACATCATCGGGGCCGATGTCCTCAACATCCTCTGGATCATCGGGGTTGCGGCGCTTGTCCGCCCCATCCGGGTGGATGTGGACATCATCAACTTTTCCTTTCCCTTCATGATCCTTGTCGTCACCGTCATGCTCGTCAGCCTGCGAATCGGGTGCCGCCTGACAAAAATGAAGGGCATCATTTTAATCGTTCTCTACGGCGCGTACATTCTGCTGACCCTGCTTCTTTTCGGCCGTCCCCCGCTGCATTAACTCCGCCAGTGGCTCGTTTCCAATTCATTTGGTGAATTCCCGCTAGAAAATGCTGAGAATACGTCAATCGAGTTGGTCGCTCCAATTGAATTGGATGAGAGCCACTTGACCAAATTTCTGTTTTGCAAGCGGGTTTGATTCTGTTATGATACATCTCTTCTTTTTAATGTACGGAGTTTATGAAATGTTTATCGGTGTCCTGAACGAGTCTGAAAAAATCGAGAATCGCGTGGGGCTGACTCCGGGCGGCGTCTCATTTCTGACAGGGCGGGGGATTCAGGTCTCCGTTCAGACGGGGGCGGGATCGCGGGCCGGATATTCCAATGAGGAATACGCCTCCCAGGGAGCCCATATCGTGTTCACGGCCGAAGAGATCTTTAACCGCTCCGATGTCGTCATCAACATCTCTCCTCTTTCGGACGAGGAATGTCTCCTGGTGAAGGACGGCCAGATCCTGATCGGTTTCCACCATCTGGCCGTTTTCGACAAAAACAGCCTGAACCTGCTTCTTGAACGCGGAGTCACCATTCTGGGTTATGAAATCATTCAAAAGGATAGCGGTGTCCTCCCCTTTATAGAAAGCCTGAGCGAAGTCGCCGGTCAGATGTGTCTTTTCATTTCCGGGCAGTACCTGCAGACCGTTCAGGGCGGACGGGGAATTCTTGTCGGTGGAGTTGTTACGGTTCCCCCTGCAACAGCGGTCGTCGTTGGAAGCGGGGTCCTGGCCCGAAGCGCCGTCCGGGCCCTCATCGGTGCAGGCGCCCACACCATCGCCCTCGGGCGCGACATGGACAACCTCCGTAGCCTCGAAGAAAAGACGAACGGCCGCCTGATCACGCTGATCGCCAACCGGTACAACCTGTCCCGGATGATCAAGGTAGCCGATATCCTGATCGGAGCCGTCCTGGAGCCCGGAGAAAAAGCGCCCGTTTTTGTAACGCGGGACATGGTGGCGTCCATGCGAAAGGGCTCGCTCGTCATCGATCTGGCCATCGACCAGGGCGGGTGCATCGAAACCAGCCGCCCGACAACTCTCGAGCGGCCGACCTACAGCGAAGAAGGCGTCATCCATTACTGTGTACCGAACATCACATCCGCCGTGAGCCGCACCTCCACCAAGCTGCTTTCCAATCTGGCGACTCCCATCCTGGACGGGATAAAAACCAGAGGATTGGGACCGCTTCTCAAAGAGGACGAATCTCTGGCGTGCGGCGTGTATATCTATCGAGGACAGGTGGTTAAGAAGAAGATTGCAGATCTTTTTGGTCTGCCCGTCAAGGAATTAGCGTCTTTATTATAAAGAGGAACGTATGGGAAAAATACCGAAGTCAGAGCACAACGATCGAAGGGAGCTCATCCATCTCCTCCATGATATTCAGGAGAAGCATGGATACATCCCTCCAGAAGCGATTTTCGTCATCGCCCGCAAACTGAGGATCACCGAGAGTGAGATCTACGGCGTGCTGACCTTCTACAAGGGATTTTCGCTCACACCGCGCGGCAAACACCTCGTCACCATCTGCATGGGAACGGCCTGTCATGTCCGCGGCGCCCCGAGGATTCTGGACGAATTCAGCCGCCGTCTGAACATTGAGCCCGGTAAAACGACGGAGGACAAGCAGTTTACTCTGGAGACCGTCAACTGCGTCGGCGCCTGCGCCCTGGGGCCCATCGCCATCACGGACGGGAAATACCAGGGTCAGCTGAAAACGACGGATGTGGCGAAGCTGGTCGACGGAATTCGGGATGGGGATGCGGAGGGATCATGAGCAAACTGAACGTCTCTTCTCTGGACAGCCTTCGGAATAAAATCCTCAAAAAAAGGAAAAAGGATAAAACCATCGTGACCATCTGCGGCGGGACGGGATGCCACGCTTACGGCTGCATGGAACTGGCCGAAGCGTTCAAGGCCGAGGTCCGCGCGCGCAAACTGACGAACAGGGTCGAAGTCCGGACAACAGGCTGCCACGGTTTCTGCGAGCGGGGGCCCATCGTCGTCATTCAGCCGCAGGAAATATTTTATCAGAGGGTGAAGGGGAGCGATATCGACGAGATTTTCGACCTGACCATCCTTCAAAACAAACTTGTGGACCGGCTGCTCTATGTCGATTCCGCTTCGGGCGAGAAAATTGTCGAAGAAAAAAATGTGCCCTTTTACAAACTTCAGAAGCGCATCATTTTCGGCAACAACGGTTTCATCGACCCCACGGACATTGAAGATTACATCGCGCTCGACGGCTACAGGGCCCTGGCCAAGGTGCTGGAGGGCATGACGCCGGAAGACGTCATCGCTGAAATTGAAAAAGCCGGACTGCGCGGGCGTGGCGGCGCCGGATTTCCGACCGGGAAAAAATGGGAGATCTGCCGCGGCTACAAAGCGGATCAAAAATACATCATCTGCAACGCGGACGAAGGGGACCCCGGTGCTTACATGGACCGCAGCCTTCTTGAGGGGAATCCCCACAGCGTCATCGAGGGCATGATCATCGGCGCCTATGCCATCGGCGCCACGGAGGGATACATCTACGTGCGCATGGAATATCCCCTGGCCGTTAAAAATATCACACAGGCGCTGGAAGACGCCCGCCGAATGGGGCTTCTCGGGGATTCCATCCTCGGATCGAAATTCAGCTTAGACATTCATGTCTTCAAGGGCGCCGGCGCGTTCGTTTCGGGAGAGGAAACGTCCCTCATGGCTTCCATCGAAGGCCGGCGGGCTTTCCCCCGGCAGAAACCCCCCTTTCCCGCCGAGCAGGGCCTCTGGGGTAAACCGACGAACATCAACAATGTCGAAACCTGGGCCAACGTTCCCGTGATCCTCAGCAAGGGAGCCGCCTGGTTCGGAAAAATCGGAACGCGCAAGAGCAAGGGAACTAAGATCTTCTCCCTCGTGGGCAAGATCAACAACACCGGTCTGGTCGAAGTCCCCATGGGAATGACCCTTCGGGAGATCATTTTCGACATCGGGGGCGGCATCAAGGACGGGAAAAAGTTCAAGGCCGTGCAGACCGGGGGGCCGTCCGGAGGGTGTATTCCGGCCGACATGCTGGACTCGCCCATCGATTTCGACACTCTGAACAAAGCCGGTTCCATGATGGGATCGGGCGGCATGATCGTGATGGATGAGGACACCTGCATGGTGGACGTGGCCCGTTACTTCCTCCATTTCACCCAGGAGGAGTCCTGCGGGAAGTGCGTCCCCTGCCGGATCGGAAACAGGCAGCTGGTCGATATCCTGACCCGCATCACCAAGGGGGAGGGGAAAGCGGAAGACCTCAAAACCCTCCGTTCCCTGGCGTCCACCATCAAGAGCGGGTCTCTCTGCGGTCTCGGCCAGACGGCGCCGAATCCGGTGCTGACCACCATGAGGTACTTTGAAGACGAATACATCGCCCACATCGAAAAGCAAAGCTGCCCGGCACTTGTCTGCAAGGACCTGATCGTTTATTTCATCGAGCCGGATAAATGTGTCGGCTGTCTCCTCTGTATAAAGAGCTGTCCGGTCGATGCCATCAGCGGTGAACGCAGGGAGGTGCATGTCATCGATCAGGAGCTCTGCATCAAATGCGGAGCCTGTCTGGATGTCTGCCCGGCCAAGGTCGGCGCCGTTTCCAAGTACACCGGAAAAAAGAAAACGGCTGTTCTGAAAAAATCGGTCAAGCGAGAAAAACCATGAAGATATCACTCAACGGAAAACAGATTGACGCCGGGGCCGGCCGGACCGTGCTGGAGGCGGCCCGGGCTGCCGGTGTTTACATTCCCTCGCTGTGTGACATTCCCCGGCTGGAACCGTTCGGAGGGTGCCGCCTCTGCCTGATTGAGATATCCGGGCGCAGAGGATATGTCCCGGCCTGCTGCACCTCGGTCGAGGACGGAATGACAGTGCTGAGCGAAACGCCGGCCCTTCAAAAAATCCGCAGGGAGATCCTGGAGCTCATCCTGACCGAGCACCCCAATGCCTGCCTGATCTGCACGGAGAAAGAGAGCTGCGACGAACACAAATCCACCATTCGGAAGGTTGGAGAAACGACGGGGTGTGTGCTCTGTCCCAACAACGGCCGCTGCGAACTGCAAGATGTGGTGGAGGCGGTGGGCCTTGACAGGGTCCGGTTCCCCGCCGTGTACCGGAATATCGACATCAAAAAAACCGATCCGTTTTTTGATCGGGACTACAACCTCTGCATCCTCTGCGGCCGCTGTGTCAGGACCTGCCAGGAGGAGAGGGGGGCGGGGACCATTTCCTTTATTCGGCGGGGATCGGAAGCCGTCGTGGGCACGGTTCTGGATGTGCCCCTCCTCGAAGCCGGCTGCCAGATGTGCGGCGCCTGTGTGGATGCCTGCCCTACGGGAGCCCTGACGGAACGGGCCCTGAAATACGAACAGCCTGCCGAACGGACGGACAGCATCATCTGTCCTGTCTGCGGAATGGGCTGCCGGATGGATGTCTCCCTGCTGGGCGGACGGATCATCGGATCCCGCCCCGCTCCGGACGGCCCGGCCAACGGGGGACAGGCCTGTGTCCGCGGCCGGTTTCTTCTGAGAGAAATCCCCGGCAGCGACCTGCGAATCACCATGCCCATGATCCGCCGCAAGAAGGATCTGGAGGAGGTCGAATGGGCGGAAGCCCTCGACTTTGTCGCCGGGCGTCTAAAATCCTTTAAAAAGGATGAAATCGGGCTGGTGTATTCCACCCAGCTCACAACCGAGGACATCTTCGCCCTGAAAAAATTCGGACGTGATGTGCTGAAGACAAAACGGGTCCTTCCTTCCTCCGCGTCCGGAGCTCCGGACATGATGATGGATCTGGCCGGGACAAACGGCTCGATCTCATCCCTGATCTGTGACCTGAACGCGGTGGCTGAAGCCGACACCCTTGTCGTCTGCGGATCCGATCTCCCGCGCGCCCATCCCATCGCCTGGGTCAACGTCCTGAAGGCCCTCAAAAAGGATGCCGGGCTGGTCGTGGCCGGAACCGCGGATTCGAGCATGGACCGGCACGCGGATGTGACCCTACGCGTCAAGCCCGGGGGAGAAAGCGCCCTGTACGGCCTTCTCGCCGGGAAGATGATCACGAACGGACGGGAGAAATCCGGAGCCTTGGGCCCCGGTTCCGAAAAGGTTTTCGCTTTTTACGAATCGCAGAAGGAGAAAGCCCTGCTCGATTCGTCCGGAATCGAAAAAATGTCTTCCGTCGAAACCGCCGCGGCCCTTCTGCTGAAAAAGGGCAAAACCGTCATCCTCTGGGATACGGGAACCGTGCCGGACGACCGGGAGAAGGAGGCCGCCGTCCATCTCTGGAATCTGGCCCTTCTGACCGGCGCGCGGCTGCTTCCCTTGTCTTCAACCGGCAATTCCCGCGGAGCGGCGGAAATCCGGCGGTCCTTTGCCGCTGAGCCGACCGCTTCCGCCTTCACGCAGGATGTGGCCGAAGGGCGGATCAAGGCCCTTTATCTGGCCGGCCCATTTCCAGTATTGAAGACAAAAAAAACCGAATTCACGGTGCTTCAGGCCTCTTTCTGGAGCGAAGCGTCCGCAAAAGCCGATGCCGTATTTCCAGCCGCCGTGTTCGCCGAAACGGAAGGCACCTTCGTCAATACGGAAGGCCGCCTGCAGTATTCGCCCCGTGTGCTCGAACCTCCCGATGGAGTCAAGGAGGACTGGAGAATTGTGTCCCTCCTCTCGCAGATTATGAAACGCGGAGATTTCACCTTTAAAAACGCCTCCGGAATTCTCAAGGAAGCGTCAGAGGTCGTCCCCGCCTTCGCGGGCGCTTCTTTCACCGGACTGAAAAAATCGAACGGCCGATTTCTCAAGTCAGCCGGAGAGAGCCCCCTGAATCTGATCCTCCCATTTGAAAAACCGACAAAAATTCCGACGAACAAATCCTACCCTCTTCTGCTCGAGTGCCGGGACAGCGCCGAGGGCTACAGGGAGCTTCTGTTCGCCGTCGCCCATCCCGGATTCGCCCTGCTCAGAGATCCCGAGGCCGTCTGGCTGAATCCTAAGGACGCCAAATCCCTGAAGCTGGGAGACGGAGATCCCATCAAGGTGAGCTTTTTTGGAGGCTCCTTTGGAGCCGTGGCGCGTCTGTCGGACGGAGTCCCCGTCGGCGCCGCACGCACCATCTATGCCGGAGGCCTTTTGCCCGAACTTTCATTCGTGCCGCCGGCATCGGTTTTTCCCGTGAAAATTACAAGAGGTCAATGATGTCAAAAATAGTCAGACGAGAACGGTTGGTCCCCAATATTCACCTCCTCGAAGTCGAAGCACCGGACATCGCCGCTAAATCTCGGCCCGGACAGTTCGTCATCATCATGCCGGATGAATTCGGTGAGCGGATTCCTCTGACCATCGCCGATTGGGACGTGAAAAAAGGCACGGTCACAACCGTGTTTATGGTGGTCGGGACCTCTACGCACAAGCTCTCCCTTCTCCAATCCGGGGATTCGGTGCCGGTTTTTGTCGGCCCTCTTGGAAAACCCACGGAAATCAAGAAGTTCGGAACGGTGGTCTGCGCCGGCGGCTGCTTCGGAATCGCCGCCGTCTATCCCGTCGCCAGGGCCCTGAAGTCGGCCGGCAACCGCGTGATCACCCTGATCGACGCCAAAGCGAACTATCTCCTTTACTGGGAAGACAAGCTGCGGGCCGTCAGCGATGAATTCCGGGTGGCCTCCCGTGACGGTTATTTCGACTGCAAGGATTACATCCCCACCGTGCTGAAGGATCTGATGAAAGCGAACAAGGGCATTGACCATGTCCATGCCATCGGCTGCACCTATCTCATGTACACCTGCGCCGAGACGACACGGGCCAAAAAAATACCGACCGTGGTCAGCCTCAATCCCGTCATGGTGGACGGAACGGGCATGTGCGGGGCCTGCCGCTGCACGCTGGGTGAAAAAACAAAGTTCGCCTGCGTCGACGGCCCGGATTTTGACGGGCACGAGGTCGACTGGAACGAACTCTTTTCCCGAAGAAAAGCCTATTTTGACGACGAAATCCGGTCGCTGTGCTACTGGGAACGACAAAATCTTCCATAAGCGAATGAGTGAACAATGACAGACGAGAAAAAAACCCTCTCTCCCGAAATGAAGGAAATACTCCGGGCGGAGTACAACCAGGACTGGCGCAAGGACATGCGCAAGGCCATTCCGGTCAAGGAACGTATGAAAATCAAGCGCCAAAAAATGCCGGAGCGCCCCCCCGATGTCCGTAATAAGGATTTCGTTGAAGTCAACAGGGGCCTGGACATCAAAGCCGCGCAGAAGGAAGCCCAGCGCTGCTGGGACTGCGCCAATCCCCATTGCGTCCTCGGGTGTCCTGTGGGCATCGATATTCCCAGCTTCATCAAGCTCATCGAAAAGGGGGATTTCGAGGCCAGCGCCCGAAAACTCAAGGAAACAAACAGTCTGCCGGCCATCTGCGGCCGGGTCTGCCCTCAGGAAAGCCAGTGCGAGGAAAAGTGCAATCTGTTTAAAGCGAGCGGAGTGTCCGTCGCCATCGGTAACCTGGAGCGTTTCGCCGCCGATTACGAGCGGGAGAAGGGCAAAGTGAAATATCCAAAAATCCCTCCGTCTACGGGGCATAAGGTGGCCGTGGTCGGAGCCGGCCCGTCGGGACTGACCGTGGCCGGGGACCTCATCAAGCTCGGACACAAGGTGACCATCTTTGAGGCCCTGCATGTGGCCGGCGGAGTGCTGAGCTACGGCATTCCGGAGTTTCGTCTTCCCAACGAGAC
>JAHIPL010000131.1 GCA_018894615.1 Acidobacteriota bacterium
CATCATCGCCGCCTTCAACGATGCCGGCGCTAAGGTTGACGAACGGATGAAGGACAAGCTGGGCGCCCTGGGAGCAGGTCTTAAAATCCCCGGATTGTTCTGATGTTCGGAAGCCGGCACCCGCTCACGCTGCTGATCGACGAGCTGAAAAAATTCCCCGGCATCGGCGGAAAAAGCGCCCAGAGAATCGCCTTTCATCTGCTGGACCAGCCGCGGGAAGATATCGATCGCCTGACGGATTCCATTCAGAATGCCAAACAGAAGGTGTTCACCTGTTCGATCTGCTTTTCCCTGACCCATGTCGATCCCTGTGAGTACTGCACGGACGACACGCGGGACGATGAGGTCCTTTGCGTTCTGGAGGAGCCCTTCAACATCGCCTCCATCGAAAAAACGGGGGTGTACCACGGCCGCTATCATGTGCTCATGGGCGCTCTTTCTCCGCTCAAAGGAAAGGGGCCTGATGAGCTCAAGATCGACCAGCTCAAAAAAAGAGTGGAGGAAGGGCATTTCAGGGAGATCATCCTCGCCACCAATCCGACGGCGGACGGAGAAACCACCGCCCACTATCTCTTCAAGCTTCTCAACGACGGACACATTCGGCTGACCCGTCTGGCTATGGGCCTTCCCGTCGGATCGGATCTGGATTTTGCCGATCAGGTGACCATCAAACGATCGCTTGAGGGGCGTACCACTCTCAAGGAGTAAGTAAACCGGTTATCGGAATTTATCATATCCATTATACAGGAGATTTATCATGAGTAAGGTTTTTGATCCCATCGAAGGGAATACGGCGGCCACCCATGTCGCATACGCCTACAGCGATGTCGCTGCCATTTACCCCATCACCCCTTCCTCCCTCATGGGAGAGCTTGCCGACGCCTGGTCCGCCGAGGGTCGGAAAAACATCTTCGGTCAGACTCTGGACGTCATCGAAATGCAGTCCGAAGGAGGGGCGGCGGGAGCCGTGCACGGGGCCCTGTCCGCCGGAGCCCTGACGACCACATTCACCGCGTCCCAGGGCCTTATGCTGATGCTGCCCAACATGCACAAGATCGCCGGCGAGATGCTGCCTACAGTCTTTCATGTTTCGGCCCGCTCGCTGGCCTGCCAGTCGCTCTCCATCTTCGGCGACCACTCCGATGTCATGTCCGCCCGCAACACCGGCTTCGCCCTTCTCGCCTCCGGATCGGTGCAGGAGGTCATGGACCTGGCTGCGGTCGCTCATCTGGCCACGCTGAAATCCAAGGTGCCCTTTGTTCACTTCTTCGACGGATTCAGGACATCCAACGAGGTGCAGAAGGTGGAAATGATCCCCTATGAACTTCTGGCCGAGTTGATCGATAAACGATACATCGAGGATTTTCGGGCCCGGGCCATGAATCCCGATAACCCCATGATGAAGGTGGGCGCCCAGAATCCGGATGTCTACTTTCAGGGGCGGGAAACCATCAATCATTTTTATGCCGACGCCCCCGCCATCGTTCAGGAGTACATGGATCTGTTCGCCGCCAAAGTCGGACGCTCCTACAAGCTGTTCGACTACATCGGGCACCCCCAAGCGGACAAAATTCTCATTTCCATGGGATCCTCGACCGAAACCATCGAGGAGACCGTCAACTACCTCCTGAACAAGGGAGAAAAGGTTGGAGCCTTAAAGGTCCGCCTGTACAGACCCTTCGCAGTTGATGCCTTCAAGGCCGCTATTCCGGTTTCGGTTAAAAAAATCGCCGTTCTCGACCGGACAAAGGAACCCGGTTCCATCGGCGAGCCTCTTTATCTGGATGTCGTCGCCGCTCTTCAGGGAAGAAACACTCAGATCATCGGCGGGCGCTACGGATTGTCTTCCAAGGAATTCACACCGTCCATGATCAAGGCTGTCTACGACATGCTGGACAGCAGCCCCCGCCACGGATTCACCGTCGGCATCGAGGATGACGTGTCCCACCTCTCCATTCCGGTGACGGAGGAGATTGAAACCGAACCCAAGGGAGTTGTGCGATGCAAATTCTGGGGCTATGGATCAGACGGCACGGTGAGCGCCAACAAGAACTCCATCAAGATTATCGGCGACGCCACCGACATGTATGCCCAGGGATATTTTGAGTATGATTCCAAGAAGTCCGGCGGGGTCACTATTTCCCATCTTCGGTTCGGGAAGGAAAAAATCCAGTCCCAGTACCTGCTGAAAACCGTTGATTTTGTGGCGCTTCACAAATCATCCTATATCGGGCGCTATGACATCCTCCTGGGCATCCGGGAAGGAGGGACGTTCCTCCTGAACTCCACCTGGAGCGCCGATGAGGTCTTCGAGAACCTGACCAAGGACATACAGAAGACCATCATCGAAAAAAAAATCAAGGTCTACAACATCGATGCCCTGAAAATCGCTCATGATGTTGGATTGGGCGCCCGCATCAGCACTGTCATGCAGGCCGTTTTCTTCAAAATATCAGGTGTCCTTCCCGAGAAGGAAGCCATCAAACTTATCAAGGACGCCATCAAAAAGACATTCATCACAAAGGGTGAGAACATCGTCAAGATGAACTGGGAGGCTGTGGACAAGGCATCCGCCGCCCTGAAGGAAGTGCCCGTACCAAAAACCATCTCCAAGTCGGCTCCCGATCTCAAGCTCATTCCAGATGATGCCGACGATTTCGCCAGAGACGTCATCGATCCCATCATGCACTTAAACGGCAACAGAATCCCTGTTTCAAAAATGCCTTATGACGGACGTGTTCCGACCGGCACGACTCGGCTGGAAAAGCGCGGCGTGGCGCCCGAAGTTCCGCACTGGATTTCCGAGCACTGCATCCAGTGCAACCAGTGTTCCCTTGTCTGTCCTCATGCCGCCATTCGCGCTAAGCAGATCGTTCCCGGCGATATGAAGGATGCTCCTGATAACTTCACCGCACTCAAGTCCAATGCTAAAAACGACAGGGATCTCCAGTTTCGCATCCAGGTTTATGTGGACGACTGTGTGGGCTGCGGCAATTGTGTTTCCACCTGCCCCTCAAAGACCAAGGCTCTGGAAATGATCCCCTACGATGATGCAAAAGTGGCGAACGAGCGGGAAAAGGAAACCTTCTTTGAAGCTCTTCCCTATAACCTGCTCGACGGCGTCCGAAAAGACAGCATCAAAGGCAGTCAGTTCTTGATGCCCTATCTCGAATTCAGCGGTGCCTGCGGGGGCTGCGGGGAAACCCCCTATGTCAAACTGGCTACCCAATTCTACGGCGACCGGATGATCATCGCCAACGCCACGGGCTGCTCATCCATCTGGGGCGGCACTTTCCCGACCATGGCTTACTGCAAAAATGCTGAAGGCAAGGGGCCGACCTGGGCCAATTCCCTTTTCGAGGACAACGCCGAGTACGGATTCGGCATGAGGCTGGCGGTGGACGCCAACCGGAAGCAGCTCCTTTACAATATCGATCTGCTGCTGGGAATGGAGATACGGCCCTCCCTGAAAAAGGCACTGAAAAAAAGCAGGGAGTTGTGGTCCGACACGGGTGATGAGGCCAAGGCTGCGGCCGGAGCGGTCAAGGCCCTGCTTCCCGGCGTCCTGGCCAGGGCCGACGCCAAGACCAAACCCATCCTGGAAAAGATCATCATGCTTCAGGATCATCTTGTCGACCGCAGTGTCTGGTGTTTCGGCGGAGATGGCTGGGCCTATGACATCGGATACGGGGGACTGGACCACGTCCTGGCTATGAACAAAAACATCAACGTGCTGGTCATGGACACCGAGGTTTACTCCAACACAGGCGGGCAGGCGTCCAAAGCCACGCCGACCGGATCGGTGGCAAAGTTCGCCTCATCCGGCAAAAAAACAAAAAAAAAGGATCTGGGACGTATGGCCATGAGCTACGGCTACGTGTATGTGGCCTCCATCGCCATGGGCGCCAACATGAACCAGACCATAAAGGCCTTCCAGGAAGCGGAGGCCTATCCCGGCCCGTCCCTCATTATCGCCTACTCCCCGTGCATCAATCACGGCTTCGACATGAGCAAAACCCAGCAGGAGGAAAAGCTGGCCGTGGATACCGGCTATTGGATTCTCTACCGCTACAACCCGCTTCTGGCCGAAGAGGGAAAAAATCCCCTGATTCTGGACTCCCGCGAGCCCAAGATGAATTATGAGGACTTCCTCCATAACGAGGTCCGCTACCGCACCCTGCAGCAGCAGTATCCCGATGAAGCGAAGCGACTCTTCAAACAGGCCGCTGCCGAAGCCGGTCAGCGCTGGGTGGAATACAAGAAGATGGCGGAGTGAGAATATTTAAGGCCCTGTCGATTTAAATCGCTCACAGGCCCCGGGTGATTTTCACCCGGGGTTTTTTTTTGTTTTTGAAAGAAAACTAAACGAATTTTCGTCTAATCCGTAGGAAAACCAAATGATGTTCTCTATACACCAAGTGACAGATTCCCAAGGAATGAAATCTTATGGACAAATCAGTCGGACACGTAATCCCTTTTGTTTTCGCCCTGCTGTTAGTTTCTCCGGTTCTTGCAACCCAAGGGAGCAAAATAAATTCCGAGTTCCCTAATGTCCTGCTCATCACCGTCGACACGCTGCGGACGGACCGGGTTTCCGTCTATTCCGACAAACACCTGCAGACCCCCGTCATGGATTCTCTGGCTTTGCGGGGTACCGTCTTCACCCATGCCTTCGCCCACACACCGACCACTCTTCCCTCTCATGCGAATATCCTCACAGGGACCACACCCTTTTATCACGGCATCCACGACAACGGCATTTTCACCCTCGATGGAGCATTTCTCACCATCGCCGAAATTTTAAAGGACAGGGGATACGCCACCGCCGCCTTCATTGGCGCCTATCCTCTGGATGAACGATTCGGGCTGGGGCAAGGCTTCGATGTTTATGACGACGAGTACGGCTCAACGGAAGCCCAAAAATTTTCCTATGTGGTTTCTCTGGGTCCACCTTTTTGATCCCCATGATCCCTACG
>JAHIPL010000132.1 GCA_018894615.1 Acidobacteriota bacterium
AAAAAATCAAATGTCATGCGGGGGAAACCTTGTGATAAACTGATAAAAGGAGGCCCCATGAAGAGAGGACCGATGCAGGGATTGACGGGATTGATTCTGATCTTGGCGCTTGTGTCTTCCGCGAGGGGACAAATCCTGTCACCGCTGGATTATTTGCCCGCGTCCACCCCGGACGGGAAGTGGAAAAAGCACGGCCGAATGGACACGTACTCTGGTGACGACCTTTTCATCTATATCAACGGCGGGGCGGAAATATTTCATGAGTACGGATTCCGTCAGGTCATGGTTCAGGATTACGTCCATTCGATGGGGAATACACTCACCCTGGAAATCTATGAAATGGAAGATTCGGCCGCCGCATTCGGGATGTATTCCTTCAAGCGGGGTGAGAGCGGTGAGCCCGTGGCTGTCGGCTCCGGCGGTCGGCAGGAGGGATACTATCTGCATTTCTGGAAGGGTCCCTATCTGGTCACCCTGACCGGATTTGATGAGGATGCCGTCACGGTCAGCGGTGTGCGTGATGTGGCTTTTTCCGTCTCCGCCGGGATGGCGTCCTTGCCGGAAGGGGGCGTCCCGCCTCTGGTTGCTCTCCTTCCCGAAAAGGGGTTGATCACTCAAACCGTGTGTTATCTGGAAGGTCATTTGGGGCTGTACAACGTTTACCCCTTTTCCAACCGGGATATCTTCAAAACGACCCGGGCCGTGATCGGAACATATGAAGACGGGTACCGTCTTTTTCTGATCGGTGCGGTCGGCGATGGTCTTTCGCTTCTGGACGCGGCTGCTGAAACGTTCCGGAAGGAAATCCGTTATACAGAGGTTACCAGGAAGGCGGAGGGATGGCTTCTCAGTGACAGCGAGGGGCGGGTCGTCCATCTCCGCTGCCTCGAATCCATCATCGTCGCCGTCGTCGGAAATCCGGGGATAACGGGCCTTGAATCCGTTTTTTCTTCTCTGAAGAGGGATCTGCCGGCAGGTCGGAAGTGATCGATTCCATTTTCATCCCGGCCCGTGTGATTATTGCCCGGAAAGCCGGTGTCAGGTGTATGGAAGGCTCTACAGCTTTTTCGCCGCCCAGAGCATGATGTCCTGCAGACGCGGTACGACGTGATCGATGTCTTCCAGAATTCCATCGCGCAGCAGCATGTTTTCCAGAAGCTGAAGGGACAGGCCTTTGAGCTCTTCTGAATCGGGCCGTTCGTCATGGATGCGCATCATTTCCCGGATCAGGCTGTTGTCGGGATTGATTTCAAAAACCCTTTTTGCGAATGGATAGTCCTTATTGGACAGCTTCATCATTTTTTCCATCTGAATGGAAGGCGCCCCGGGGGCGTGCACCAGCAGGCAGGGACTGTCGACCAGGCGGTTGGACCGCTTGACGTCGGCGACGCGGTTTTCATATACGGTTTTTAGATATTTGATGAAGTCCTCGACCCGTTTGACCGTGCTCTTGTCTTCGGTTTTGTCTTTATCCCTGTCAAGACGGATGTCGGCGGCCTCCGCGATTTTGAAGATTTTCCCGTCAAATTCTCTCAGGTGTTCGATCACAAACTCGTCCAGCGGATCGATTAGATACAGGACTTCCAGTTTTTTTTCCCTGAAAGCCTCCAGGGCGGGATTGTGCGCCAAAGACGCTCCATCAGGCCCGGTGACGTAATAGATTTCCTTCTGGTCGGCGGCCATCCTGTCCACATAGGTCCGAAGATCGATCAATTCATCCTTCTTCTCATTGGAGGAATGGAATAGCAGCAGGGGCGTGATTTTATCCCGGTTGTTGAAATCGGAAATAATGCCCTCCTTCAAGTTGCGCTGAAAATTGTTCCAGATTCGAAGATAATTCTCCCGCTGCCCTGTTTTAAGTTTCTTCAGGTGAGAAAAAAGCTGTTTCAGGATGTGTTTCCGTATTTTTTCGATCTTGATATTGTTCTGAATGGTCTCCCGGCTGATATTGAGGGGGATTTCCTCGGAATCGATGACCCCCTTCAGAAATCGAAGATATTCGGGAAGAATATCACGGCTTCCTTTTTGGATGAGGACTTTTCGTGAGTACAGGTCGATGCCCGGTTCTTCCTTGAAGAAGCCCAGGGCTTCCAGCGATGTTTTAGGGACAAATAAAACGGCGTTGAACTGGACAGGGGCGTCGGACGAGAGATGGAGGAAGGTTTCAGGTTCTTCCTTGGTATGTTCGATGAATTTGAAAAAAGCGTGATAGTCATCGGCCTTGAGTGAGGATTTGGGTTGAGCCCAGATGGCCTCCGTGCTTACCAGTTTTTCCCCCTCCAGAGAGATGGGGAAGGGAACAAATTTGGAGTGATTGTCGATGATGGTCCGGAGGGCGAAAGTGTCCAGGAGCCCCTTCTCTTCTTCCTTTTTCAAATAAAGTTCGATCCGTGTGCCCCGTGTCTTTTTTACTGTCTCTTCGATGGAATAGTCCTTCTCGCCTGTGGATTTCCAGATCCAGGCCGGACTGTCTTTTTGATAGGATTTGGTGATGATGTGAATTTCCCTGGCCACCATGAAGCTGGAATAAAATCCGACTCCGAACTGGCCGATCAGGTTTGACCTCTCTTTCTGGTCCGTTTCAGACAGCGTTTTGAGGAACTCCATGGTCCCCGAGCGGGCGATGGTTCCTATGTTGTCGATGATCTCCTGCTTGGTCATGCCGATCCCGGTGTCTTCGATGACGATGGTTTTCCGGGTATTGTTGAAACCGATTTCGATCTTGAGGTCCAGGTCCGTATCGGGAAGGTCTTTGTCCGTCAGCAGCTTGAACCGGACCTTATTGAGAGCGTCGACGGCGTTGGAGATCAGTTCCCGAAGAAAGACCTCTTTGTTTTTATAGAGGGAATAGACAAGGATGTTGAGCAGCTGTTTGACCTCGGATTGAAATTCAAATTGTTCTTTTTTGGTGTTGGACATCGTAAATCCTCCGTGAAATGGATATGTTTAAGTTCTTATTATAGGGCCTTCTTATTTTTTATCGATAAGGATCAGTGTTGTATGGGTCGTTCGTCGCGGTATCTCCCGTTGATTTTAAATCGAGGAGGAACTGATTTTTTTTCGACCGGTCCTCCCCGATGCTGGTGACGTAGATGGCCGGCTGGTCGACAACCGGACATTTGTTCTCACAGATCCCGCAGCCGTTGCACAGTTGTGTGTCAATCACCGGGGCTTTCGGTTTTTTTATACTTCCATCGGGTTGAAGGACATCCACCTCCACCATTTTGATGGCTTTGGGTGAGACCGGGCAGTGCTCCTCGCAGACGATACAGGGGTCCCCGAATATCCAGGGGATGCATCGGTCCTTGTTGATCCAGGCTGTCCCGATCTTGACCTGGGTTTTGGCTTCGACCATCAGCTCTTCGATGGCGCCCGTCGGGCAGACCTGTGTGCAGAGAGAGCAGTAATACTCACAGTATCCGATCTCGGGAACGAGAATGGGTGTCCAGAGGCCGTCAGGCCCGGCTTCCCATTTTGCGGGCTGCAGCGCATTGGTCGGACAGACCTTCATGCATTCCCCGCACTTGACGCATTTTTGAAGAAACATGTCTTCGGGAAGGGCGCCCGGCGGACGGATTAGTTTCTCAGAAGCCCGGGTGCGTCCGGGATGGATTCGAAAAAAGGGGACGGCCAGAGCACCCAGGAATGTGCCCAGAAGGACTTTTCTTCTGGAGAGATCGATGGCTTCGATGCTTTCCGGGCGGGCTGAAAAATGAAAATCGATGGCGCTTGTGGGGCAGATCGAACCGCAGGTGAAGCAGTACACGCACTCAGCGCTTTTCCATTCGGCTTCGGGATAAGGATCGGCCTCGGTTTCGCACTGGATGGTGCAGAGGTTGCAATTAATGCATTTATTCTCATCAATCTTGAGCTTCATGATGTTCCAGCGGGCCAGCAGTCCCAGAAAAGCGCCCAGCGGACAGAGGTAGCGGCACCAGAAACGCTCTCTGTGCATGTTGAGGAAAACAATTCCGAAAAAAATCAGGCTGATGAGCAGGCCCTGAAAAAAAACGGCATTCATGTTCAGGGTCTCAAAGGCCTGGACGAATCCGTCTCCCAGGGACGTCCATCCCGTCGAAAAAACGAGCCCGATGGAGATGGAAAGGACGTGGTTGACGGCAGGAAGAATCCCGGTTGCGAATGAACGGGTAAGCAGGGATAAGGGATCCAGAATTCCGGCCAGATTGAGGGAGAACAGGGAGGATATCAGCAAAAAGATAAGAATGTAATATTTCCAGGTGGTGTGATTATGGGATCCTTTTCTTGGATGCAGGAGTTTCGCTTTTTTGAAAACAAAAGAAAAAAACTGCTGAACGGCGCCCATGGGACAAACCCACCCGCATGCCACACGTCCCAGAACCAGGGTGATGACGATCGTGACGGCGGCGAATTTGAAGGCTGTGAACATGGTCCTGGCCGCAAGAAACGTAACAATCGCAATCAGTGGATCCCAGTGAAAAAATCCCTCCACGTTTTTAATGTAGTCTTCTCCTGGAAATCGGGTTTGAAGAAGAAGAATCAAAAAGAGGGAGAAAAAGAAAATCTGGGACAGAATGCGCAGAGCTTGAATCAGGCGGTACTTTTTAGACCGTTCTTTTTTCAATTTTCAGCTTCTCCAGGTTGAATTCTCCGAATCCCCTTTCATTGGCCATTCGGAGATAGGGCATGTCTTCAGGTTTGATGTCAAAAAAGCTCAAACCCAGTGCATCCACAGCCACGTAGTCCGTTCCCGCGATGACGGTTTTTTTCACTTCCATGTCTGAGGGGCGTCCGCCCTGAGGCCCGTTGCGGAGAAGGACCCTGTAGGCATCGAGCACGGTCAGGACGGGTTTGAAATAGGCGGCGAGATCGATCATGGCCGCATCGAGATTCTGGTGCAGCTGGTTTCTGTTCCCACCGAGGCAGCCCAGCCAGTTTTTCATTCCCAGAGTGACGCGGGACAGGCTGTGGTGTTTGGCGATGGGAACGTTGATGATTTTATCCGTTTCGATGAAGTCGGTGTAGACCTCCCAGTCCTTCAGCCATTCTCCGTTCAGGTCAACTTTTTTCATCTTGTGTTCGCTGCAGTAAAGGACCTTTGCCCCCGCATCCTTGGCGGCCTGGGCGATGCCTGAACGGAGATAGGTCCGTTGGGCGGGATTGCAGGGATTGTCCATCACCTTGACTTCTTTGGCTCCGGCGTCGCGGCACATTTCCACCAGCGCTCTGACAACCTCCGGATTGGTGCAGGCCGCCTGTTCCGGCCGGCGGTCCCATCCGATATTCGGTTTGATCATCACTCGATCGCCCTTTGTGATGAAGCGGCCCATTCCGCCGATGGCTTCCACAGCGGTTTTTGTGATCTGAGCAGGGGATTCCCCCTGGATAGAGGCCAGATCCGGAAGGACGGACTGAGCCCACAGTCGAGGGCCGGCCTGCAGGATCAGGCTGCCGACCGTGACATCTTTGATAAATGTTCTTCTTTTCATAATCCTATCCTTTTCCGAGAGATTGAATGTAGCGGACAATGCCGTTGAAGATCCCCTGAGCGACATGCTGTCGGTACTCGGGCGACTTGAGGCGTTCCTCCTCCCGGCTGTGGCTGAGATGGGAGATTTCGATCAGAACGGACGGCATTTCTCCTCCGATGAGCACCCAGAACGGGCCGCCTCTGACCCCCAGGTCTTGGATGTACTTGTACGATCCGGAGAGGTGCTGGACAAGTTGGGACTGGATGCACTGGGCAAGCTCCCTGGATTCCAGTATTTTGCTGTTTTTGACGATTTTATTGATGATGTTTTTCATATCACTGATATTTTTGGTGGAGGTCGCGTTCTCGCGTGCGGCGATCGCTGTAACATCGGGATCCGCGGAAAAATTAAGAAAAAAAGTGGAGGTCCCGTAAAAATTTTTCCGTGGATTGGCATTGGCGTGCACGGAGATAAAAAGATCGGCCTGTTTCTGGTTGGCGATAACGGTTCTGTTCTCGGGCGGAATGAAGATGTCCGACTCGCGGGTGAAGACGACCTCCAAACCCTTCTGCTGTTGAAGGAGCTGTTTCAAGCGGACGCAGACATCCAGTACGATGTCCTTTTCATAAACGCCGGTCTTTCCCACGCATCCCGGGTCGTTGCCTCCATGGCCGGGATCGATGACGATCCGGTGAATCCCGAGTCCAAGCTGTCGGGCCAGGCTGTAGCCCGATTCAAGGGGTTGGGCCGGTTGGACCAGGGTCGCCGGCGGTTTTCCCGCCGGGGTGGCCGGGATGTTTTTTTTAGGGAAAATATCGATGACGATCCGAAAGGGATCAAAAAGGTGCCAGACTTGATAGCGGTCGGTCAAGTCAAAATCCAGATCCACCACCATGCGGACGGTCGATTTGTTTTTCTGCGCGATACGGATGCTGCGGATGTAGCCGTTATCCACAAGAATGGTCTTGCCGTGAAGAATGGGATTCAGCTGCGTTTCATAGATGTCGATATAAACGCGATCCGGTTCAATGAGCCGGTTGGAATGGTATTCCCTGAGCTGCCCGATATCAATGGCGATCCGGGTGTGAGTCGGGTGGGTGAAGGGCCGGAGGTTGTACACTTCCACCTGGGCCGCACCCGAGCCGGGGCTGAAGAGGAGGAGCAAAACAGCTGGCGGAAAAAACAGGGAAAAAATCCGGCGGCGTTTCATCCGCTGTTTAATGTCTGTCATCTTTTGTTTTACTGTCCAAACGATTGGGTCGCCTTCCTATAATACAAGACGCTCAGGCGCCGTATTTTTGCAGTTTCCCGGCATGGGCCAGTAGCAGCGCCATAACATGCACGGCGGGAAAGCGGCCCAGATATCCATGGCTGCAGGCCCTCTCGGAAAAAAAGGTCACGGTGTCCGGCATGGCGGTCCTCCCGTGAATAATGACGGGATTCGGGTGCCAGGAGTGAGCCTTCATCAAACAGGGGGTGGAGTGGTCGGAGGTCACCGCCAGCACTTCAGGATTGTGGTGCAGGATGCGCGGAATAAAACCGTCCGTTTTTTCGATGGCCTTTGTTTTAGCCTCCATATCGCCGTCTTCTCCGGCCGAGTCCGTCCTTTTGACATGCATATAAAAAAAGTCATAATCCGCGTAATGGCGGTCCAGCGTGTCAAAAAGATCGGAGATGTCCGGCCCGACATCCAGAATGTCCATTCCCGCAAGCTTCGCCAGCCCCCGGTACATGGGATAGTTGGCAATGGCCGCGGCCTTGAGCTTGTAGAGCTCTTTAAAGGTGGGGATTGTCGGATGTTTGGAAAAGCCGCGAAGAAGGATGGTGTTGGCCCGGGGCTGATCCTTGAGAACGGCCGTGACTTCCTCGATGAACGCATTCACGACGGCGGCCGCGGTCGCGGCTTCTTCCGTCTGCGCTCCGGTTCCGACAGGAGGCTTGTTTTCCTTCTGGGGGTCGGCGTCGCTCAAACGGTCGCATAGACCTTCCCCACTGAATTTGGCGACAAAACGGTGCTCCTTGCCGGGTGTGAGCTCAACCGCGATTCCTCTTACGGATTGAAGGGAGGAATTGACCAGACGGCACAGTTCCATGTTCCGCTCGCTGGAGATGCGTCCGGCCCGGCGGTCCGTTATCTTCCCCTCGGACAGAGTGGCGAAGTTGCCTCTGGCGACCATGTCGTTCGGCCCGACAAGAACACCGACTCCCAGGGCCTCAAGAATTCCGCGTCCCAGGATGTACTTGAACGGATCGTATCCGAACAAAGACAGATGGGAAGGTCCGCTGCCCGGGGTGATGCCCCTGGCGACCGGATCCGTCAGGCCGCATGCGCCCTCCAGGGCCAGCCGGTCGAGATGGGGAGTAACAGCTCTTTCGAGCGCCGTCTGTCCGTCCGTCGGGAGGTCGCCGAGCCCGTCCATGACCAGAAGGACGATTTTGGATTCCGTTGGAACACATAAGGAGCGCAGAACGTCAATTTCTTTCATAATGCCTGCTTAAACATTATTGATTCAAATCGCATTTTTTCGACACAAACTATAGGGGATAATTTCCGGCAAGTCAACGAAGCGGGCCTGTTTCCAGGGGACATGCCGGTGGACATCACCGCCTGGAACACCCGGGAGGCCGCTCGTCCCGAATTCGCTGGTAGAACCACCGGGCAATTTCTGCTAAAATCTATGCATGAAGAAGGTTTTTGTTCTCGATTTCGGGTCACAGTACACTCAACTCATTGCGAGGAAGATTAGAGAACTGGGTGTTTTTTCTGAAATTCTGCCGTTTGATACGTCCGTGGAGCATTTCAGAAAGGAGCGTCCCGGGGCGATCATTCTATCCGGCGGTCCGCAAAGCGTCTACGAGAAGGATTCCCCTTCCATTACGGCAGAGATTTTTAACCTCGGCGTTCCCGTTCTCGGGATCTGCTACGGCCTTCAGATCATGAGCCTGAGCCTCGGAGGCGAAGTGGTGGCCTCGACCAAACGGGAGTATGGTTTTGCCGCTCTCCGGGTGCTGGACCGGAAAGGGATTCTGTCCGGGATTCGGGACGGCGGGCAGGTCTGGATGAGCCACGGCGACAAGGTCAGCCGGATCCCCCCGGGGTTCCGCGTTACGGGAACGACAAAGAACTGTAAAACGGCCGTCATCGAGTCCCCGGGAAATAATCTGTACGGGATCCAGTTCCATCCCGAAGTCATTCACACCAGGCAGGGGAAAAAGATCCTGGCCAACTTCCTCTTCAATCTGGCCGGAATCGAGCCGAACTGGGACATGGAATCCTTCATCGACACAAAAACAAAGGAAATCCGGCGGCAGGTCGGAGACAGGCTGATCGTCTGCGGCCTGAGCGGCGGCGTGGATTCTCTCGTGACTTCGCTTCTCCTTCATCGGGCTGTCAAAGACAACCTTTACTGCATCTTCGTCGACAACGGACTGTTGCGAAAAGGCGAGTATCAGAGACTCATGGAGACATTCAGAAAAAAGTTCGATCTGAACGTGATCGGCGTCGAAGCGGAAGACCGATTTCTTCACCGGCTGAAAAAGATATCCTCTCCGGAAAGGAAGAGAAAAATCATCGGGGAAGAGTTCATCCACATTTTTGAGGAGGAAGCGGGAAAAATCGGACAGATCGATTTCCTGGCCCAGGGGACGATTTATCCCGATGTGATTGAAAGCAATCCCGTCAAGGGGCCCTCATCAAAAATCAAATCCCATCACAATGTGGGCGGACTGCCCAAGGATCTCCCCTTTGAACTGATCGAACCGCTCAAGGAACTGTTCAAGGATGAAGTGAGGGAACTGGCGGCTGATCTGGGGCTGGAGAAGGATTTTATTTCTCAGCACCCCTTTCCCGGGCCGGGGCTCGCCGTGCGGGTGATCGGCGAGGTCACGCGGGAAAGGCTGCGTATTCTGCGCGAAGCGGACGATATCCTGATTCAGGAAATTCGCAAAGCGAGGCTGTACGATAAACTATGGCAGGCTTTTGCCGTTCTCCTGCCGGTCCGATCCGTCGGAGTGATGGGAGACCGCCGGACATACCAGAGGGTTTGTGTCCTTCGTCTTGTCCAGAGTGTCGACGGCATGACGGCGGATTGGTTTCCCGCGGATTCCAGGCTTCTCTCCACAATTGCGAACAGGATCGTCAATGAAGTGGACGGAATCAACCGGATCGTTTACGATATAACGACCAAACCGCCCGGAACGATTGAGTGGGAGTAGAATCAGCCGTTATGGAATCAACATTCATCCATCTGCACAATCATTCCGAATTCAGTATTCTCGACGGAGCATTCAAAACAAAAAATCTGATTAAAACCGTCTCCGAAATGAATATGCCGGCAGTGGCCTTGACCGACCATGGGAACATCTTCGGGGCCGTCACTTTTGCCCGGCAGGCCAGAGAAAAAAATATTAATCCCATCATCGGCTGCGAGGTCTATGTCGCTCCCGGAAGCCGGAAGGAAAAAAAACACAAGGCTCATGAACCGCTGCACTTCCATCTCGTGCTGCTCGCCAAAAATGAAGAGGGATACACCAATCTCTGCCGATTGATATCCAGCGGATATCTGGAGGGTTTTTATTACCGCCCCCGAATCGACAAGGAGATTCTGTCCCGGCACAAGGACGGCCTGATCGCGCTCTCCGGCTGTCTGAAGGGGGAAGTCAGCTATTATCTCCACCTGGGCCAGGAGGAAAGGGCTGAGAAAGCGGCGCTGGAGTATGCGGCGATTTTCCCCCCGGAGCATTTCTATGTCGAGCTTCAGGACCATGGCCTTCCCCCGCAGCAGAAGATCCGGCCGGAATTGATACGGTTGGCCCGAAAACTCGAGCTGCCTCTGGTGGCCACGAACGATGTCCATTACCTGAACAAAGAGGACGCAAAAAGCCACGATATTCTGCTCTGTGTCCAGACGAATAAAAAAGTCACCGATTCGGACCGCATCCGTTTCGGAACGCAGGAATTTTATTTTAAAACCGCAGAGGAGATGACGGAGCTGTTCCATGATGTCCCCGATGCTTTGTCAAACACGGGCAAAATTGCGGACCGCTGTGATTATCATTTTCCGGATGCGGGATATTTTCTGCCCCATTTCAAGCCGCCTGAAGATCTTAAGCTGCGCGATTATTTTGAAAAGGTTGTGCGCGAAGGATTCCGGAAAAAAATGATGCAGCTGACGGAAAGAATGGGAAAAGGGGACATCCCATCCAGAGAGGTGTATGAAGAACGCCTGGAAAAGGAAATCCGCCTTGTCGAGCAAATGAATTTTGAGGGATATTTTCTCATTGTCTGGGATATGATAAGAGAGGCGAGGAGACGGAAAATTCCGGTCGGCCCCGGTCGAGGCAGCGCCGCCGGCAGCCTTCTCGCATTCAGCCTGGGCATCACGGCCATCGATCCAATGGAATATGATCTTCTGTTTGAGAGGTTTCTCAATCCCGAGAGAATCAGCCTGCCGGATATCGATATCGATTTTTGCGGGAGGCGGCGGGAAGAAGTCATCGAATACGTAACCGGCAAGTACGGACGGGAGAACGTTTGTCAGATCATCACTTTCGGGACGATGGCAGCCAGAGCGTCGGTGCGCGACATCGGACGGGCTCTGGAGGTTCCCCTGCCCCAGGTGGACATGATCGCCAAGCTCATCCCCCCCCTCGGGCCTGATGCCCACATCGCCGCCGCCGTTAAAAAGATTCCTCAGCTGCGGGAGATGCAAAAACAGGACGACAAAATTTCGGAACTCCTGGCGATTGCCCAAAAACTGGAGGGCCAGGTCCGCCATCCCTCCATTCATGCTGCGGGAATCGTCATCACGCCCAGGCCACTGGTTGAGTTTTTGCCCCTTTATCAGTCGGTCAAGGGAGAAATCACAACCCAGTTTCCAATGGGGGATATCGAAGCGATCGGGCTCCTCAAAATGGACATTCTCGGACTGCGCAATCTCACCGTCATTCAGGACTGTCTGGATATGGTCAAGCGGGACCTGGATGTCGCTCTTGATGTCGAGAGCATCCCCCTGGATGATGAACTCACGTTCACCCTTTTTCAGAATGGAAGGACAGACGGCGTCTTCCAGTTTGAAAGTTCCGGCATGAAGGATCTTCTTCGGCGGTATAAACCGGAAACATTCAGGGACCTGATTGCTCTCAATGCGCTCTATCGGCCCGGACCGCTGCAGAGCGGAATGACGGAAGAATTCATCCAGTGCAAAAATGATCCCGAACGCATTCGCTACGAGTTTCCCGAGATGGAGCTTATCCTGAAGGAAACCAAGGGGATGATCGTCTATCAGGAACAGGTCATGCGCATCGCGACGGATCTGGCTGGTTTTTCCATGGCGGAAGCGGATATTCTCCGCAAAGCCATGGGAAAGAAAAACGAGTCCGTGATGAAGGACCAGCAGAAAAACTTCGTCAGCGGCGCCGGGGAAAAAGGAATGAAGGCATCCGATGCCAATAAGATTTTTGAACAGATCAACTATTTCGCCGGATACGGATTCAACAAATCCCACAGCGCGGCCTATGCCTATCTCGCTTTTCACACGGCCTATCTTAAAGCCCACTATCCGCAGTATTTTCTGGCGGCCCTTCTCACTTCGGAAGCGGAGCGTGGAGCCACGGCCCAAGTGGTGAAATACATCCATGAATGCAAAGAGATGGGGATCACCGTTCTTCCTCCGGACATCAATAAAAGTGAGCTCCATTTCAAGGTGGAAGGCGGGGGCATACGTTTCGGTCTTGCAGCCGTTAAAAATATAGGAGAGGGCGCCATCCTGTCTCTGATCGAAGCCCGCCGCCGGCGAAAGGCCTTTTCCTCACCTTTTGAACTCTGCGAGGACCTGGATTCCAAAGCGCTGAATAAAAAGGTGATCGAAGGATTGATCAAATCGGGAGCCATGGATTCTCTCGGCTGGAAGCGGTCGCAGCTGTTTCATCTGATCGACGAAATCATCAATTATTCCCATGCCCTTCAAAAAATGAAAAAATCCGCCCAGAATCCCCTTTTCCCCCAAAGCCACGTCATCAATCCGGTCATTCCGGCGGAAGTGAAGGGGATGCGGGAGTGGGACGAATCGCTGCTGCTGTCCTACGAAAAGGATTCTCTGGGATTCTACGTCACGGGTCATCCACTGACGCAATACGGCGGTCGTCTGCGTCAACTGGTATCCCACGCCATCAAGGACCTGGATGAGGAAAAGGATTTCAACAGAGAAATCACCCTCGCCGGCATTATTTCGGGATTCAAGCCCCTCAAAACAAAAAAAGACGAACGGATGGCGACCTTCACCATAGAAGACCTGGGCGGGCGAATCGATGTCGTCGCATTTCCGGATGCCTTCAGAGTCAGCGAAGATGCGCTGCATGATGACTGCCTGGTATGGATACGAGGCAAATTCCTGGGTGAAGAGGATAACAGGCGGATCCAAATCCTTCAGGCCATGCTTCTCGAGGAGGCGTTTAAAAAGCAGGCCAAGCGGGTGGTCTTTCGAATATTCTTGCCGGGAATCGAAAAATCCGTTTTTTTGGAACTTAAAGACATACTTGAAAAATTTGCCGGAGAGTGTCCGGCCTCGTTTGAACTCGAAACACCGCGCAAGAGCCGTGTCGTTCTTCGTTCCATCGATATTCAGGGAGTTGAGCCTTCTGAAAAGCTGATCGCCGCCGTGCAGGGGATATTAGGAGAAAACAGCGTCCATGTGGAGTACTGAAAGAAAAGGTCCGCTGGTTGTGTGTATTGTCGAAAGCAGTCCGGCCGTCTGCTCCATCCTTCGCCTTTCCCTGAGAGAACCCGAGTTCCTTCTGCGTTTTTTCTCCGATATTCCGGCACTTCATGAGTCTATTTCTCAGGAACGTCCCGATGTTCTTCTGATGAATATATCCTTCCGGCAGGGAATTACCGGTTCCATTCCCTTCATTCTGCTCGCCGGGGCTTTTGACGTGCTCCCCCCTTCGCTTCCTGAACCGCCGACCTGCCGAGCGTTTGTCCGTGTGCCGTTTGATTCCGGGGAACTGGCCCGTTTGGTTCGATCGATCGGTCGGGAGGGAAACCATGGTCCGGGAGGAACAGCGGAGATAAAACCTTCAGACAATATCATACCCGCTCCCCCGGATTTGGAGAGGCGGGTCCGACGGATCGTGCAGGAGGAACTGCAAAAAAGGGATAAAGAATATGGAATTCCGGAGGAGCCGGAATAAAGGAGGACATCCCGTGCTGATTACCGTCGACATTGGCAACACAAACACGGCTATCGGTGTATTCAGGGAGGAGAGTTTGATCGCCCAGTGGAGGGTTTCATCCGACCGGGATAAAACAAGCGATGAGTATGCTGTCCTGCTGATGAATTTTCTGACGATGGCATCGGTCGCAAAGGAGGGAATAAGAGGGATGATCATCTCCAGTGTCGTTCCCCCCTTAACTCCGGTGTTCCAGCAGTTGTGCCGAAGGCACTTCCGGTTCAAACCCATGGTGGTCGGACCGGGACTGAAAACAGGGATGCCCATCCTTTATGAAAACCCGCATGAGGTCGGTGCCGACCGGATTGTGGCCTCTGTTGCCGCCTATGTCAAATACACCCGGCCGGTGATTATCTGCGATTTCGGGACCGCGACCACCTTTGATGCGGTTTCGGGAAAGGGGGAATACATGGGAGGAGCGATTGCGCCCGGATTCAAAATCGCGGCGGAAGCGCTCTATCTCCGTACGGCCAAACTGCCCCATGTGGAGATCCTGAAACCGGAGGGCATCATCGGGAAGACAACGGTCACCAGCATACAATCGGGGATTTATTACGGATATATCGGACTGGTCACTCACATCATTCAGGAGATGAAAAAGGAGATGGAGGGGCCGGTTGTCGTCGTTTCAACCGGAGGATTCGGCGAAGAGGTGTTCAACGACATCGATATCATCGACTATTATGAGCCCTCCCTTATTCTCGATGGCCTGGCTTTCCTTTTCAGGAAAAATTCTTGAGAGGAAACCGCCGAGGGACCGGGGAGGAGCTGCCGGAGCGCGTAAAGCGGGCTTGAGGGCGATGGAACGGAGAAGCGATTATTACCGGACAATCGCCCGTCTCTTTTTAAAAGAGAGGGGAGCGCCGTTGGTTCTTTCCTCTGGTGACATGAATCAGATTCGGGCCTGGGAGAACAAGGGGATCCCCCTTCACGCCGTGACCGAAGGGATTCGTCTGCATTTCAGGCGGCCTGCCTCCCGGAACCGCACCCGGGGAGGCGTTTTGCCATTATCCGCCTGCTCCGTTTCCGTTGAAAAAGCCTATGACATGTTTCGGTCCCGCAGAGTCGGATCCGACGGACGAAGAATAAGCCGGAGGAAAAAATACAGGGCGGCCCTCGAGCGGATTGAATCCTTTCTGCAAAACGTGACCCCTGAAGCGCAGATCCTCCTATCGGTCATTCTTGAAGCCCGCGACATTTTCCGTTCCGATTCCGTAGACGAAGACCTGTTGGAAAAACTGGAAAATCGGCTGGAGGAGATTATGGCCGGCATGATTCTTCCGTCCGAAATGGGACAGAGAAGAAGTGCGGCAGCGGAGGATTACCCGGAATTGAAGGATGAGGAACGGGAGCGGATCGCGTTTTTATTCGCCTGCCGGGACGTGCGGGACAAATATGGGATCCCTTATTTGTCCGTTCATTATTACGAATGAAGGAATGAGTTTGATTGTGGGTGAGTGAAATGACGCAGGAGAAGAGACGATGATGACCTGTACATTCGATGCGGTGCTTGATCAGCAGGAAAAAGAGCGGAATTTTCGATGTGTTGTTCGTTTTGCGGAAAAAGATTATGCCGCTGAGATGAGCCGGTTTCCGCAAAAAAGGGAGGAAGGGGAACAACCGGCCTTTTATTTTGTCCGTTCCAGCCAGCCCATTCCTCTGGTGTGGAAACATCCATTCATTTATACCAAGGAAAAGGAAAGCGGTGCCGCAGGAAAGGCAACGGTCCTTTTTCCCGGGGCGAACAGGGTGACAGGGAAAAAAGAAATGGCTCGAAGGGGCATGCTGTTTCTTCTGTCTGAAGGGGTGGAGGAGATGGTGCGCGCCGTTGTGGATGAAGCGGGGATTCAAGGGATCATCCAAGAGCGGCTCGTTGATTTTTCAGGGCTCTCCGTTCAGGATCTGACGGAGCGGAGCGTCCTGCTGGAATCCAAAGGACATCTTCGCATCCTCTCCTTTTCCCCGCTCTTTTTTCTTTCACAGACCAGTTTTGAGAATCTCTGCTCAAAGATCGTTCAGCATCTGACCCGCTTCCACGAGGGGCATCCGACCCTGATGGGACTGAATAAAAAAAAGATCCGGCAGCGGTTTGACGTGCATCCGCGTATTTTGACCCTGGCCCTCAAGAATCTGGTCCGGGCTCAGATGATAAGGGAAGGGGATGAATATATCGCCCTTGCAGATTTCCAGATTCATCTCTCTTCATCGGATGAAAAAGTTCTGGCCCACCTCGAAGACATCTACCTTGAGGGGCATTTTCAGTCGGAGTCTCTTGAAAGTCTGCGACGCAAGCTCAACGTGGCACCCCATAAGTTGGATCAGTTGATTTCCCTTCTTATCGAAAGGGAGAGGGTGGTGCAGTCCAAAGACGGGTATATTCTTCATGCCGACTGGCTGGATGACCTGGTCGCCAAACTGAAATCCCTGGAGAAGAGGGAGCTGACGGTTTCCGAATTTAAAGACATGACAGGCCTGACGAGGAAGTATGCCATTCCTCTTCTTGAACTGCTCGATCAGATGAACATCACCCGCCGCAGAGGATCGGTGCGGGAAATCGTATCGGAGGGAGAACGAGGGAAATGAAGGAATGGATGCCGCCCGGTGATATAAGGGTGATCCGGACCGTGGATGCCCATACGGCCGGAGAGCCCCTTCGTATCATTGTCGAGGGAATTCCGGAAATTCCGGGATCGACCATTCTGGAGAAAAGACGTTTTGCAAAAAAAAATCTGGATTGGATCCGAACGGCATTGATGTGGGAACCGCGAGGACATGCCGACATGTATGGATGTTACCTGACGGAAGCCGAAAAACCTGATGGAACGCTGGGTGTGATCTTTCTGCACAACGATGGCTACAGCACGATGTGCGGACACGGTATCATCGCGCTGGCGACGGCACTGGTTGAAACCGGCCGGATAGAACCGGACGGCGGGACCGCTCAGATTAACTTTGACACGCCCGCCGGAAGAGTGACGGCCCGGGTTGAAAGCGTGGAGGGCCGAGCGGAGAGGGTTTCTTTCGAGAACGTGCCTTCCTTTGTCTACGCGCTGGACCGGTCATTTGATATTCCGGGCGTGGGTCGGATCCTGGTGGATGTTGCCTACGGTGGGGCTTTTTATGTCTTCTGCAGGGCTGAGGATTTCGGTTTTCGCCTCGTGGCCGAGGAATTCAATAAACTGATCGCCGCCGGAAAAGCGGTGAAAAAGGCCGTATCTTCCGCTCTTGACATTCGGCATCCTGAAAATCCCGATCTGGGTTTTCTGTACGGGACGATTTTTATCGGGCCGCCTCACGATTCAGGGAACCATTCACGAAATGTATGTGTGTTCGCTGAGGGTGAAGTGGATCGCAGCCCGACGGGAACCGGGATCAGCGCGCGAGCGGCCATCCACCACGCCAGGGGTGAACTATCCCTTGGCTCGTATTTCTCCGTTGAAAGCATTCTGGGGACATGTTTGACTGGCCGGGCGGTCCGAACCGCACAGGTCGGTTCTTTTTCCGCAGTGGTTCCCGAAGTTTCAGGAACGGCCTATTTGACGGGCCGCCACGAATTCTTTCTTAATCCGGACGATCCTCTCCATCAAGGATTCCTGTTCCGTTGATAAAGGACCCCTTCCCTCTGTGGATCTTGTTTTCCTAAAGGGAGTATCTCTGGTAAGACCACTGTCTATTTTTAAATGGGAGGCTGTGACTATCTTCGTCTTCTTTTTCTGGCCGCTTTTTGCTTTTCTTTTTCTTTTTTGGTTTCCACAAGAGCCGTTTTCAATTTTGCGGCGAAAAGACCGGAAGTGGGCTCTTCGTCCTTCACAAAGACCGGGTATTCTTCTTCTTGTTTCTTTTTCTCGCCCTCTTTTAGGGGCTCTTCTTTGAGAGGCTCCTCGATGACCTTGTCATCAAAAGCGGACTTGAGGGCGGAGAGGGCTTCCATCTCGGATTCTTCCAGTTCAATCTCTTCTTCCCTGATTTTTCGGACGCCTTTTCTATGCCGCCGGGCACCCCGTTCCGTTTCTGTTTTTAAAGGATGCCCCTTTTTCTTATCTTTGGCTTTCTTCGTTTTTTCATCTTTCGCTTTCTGGAGCGTCAGTTTCGCCTCCTCCGCTTCCGGCAGTTTTTTCTCTTTGGGTTCCCTTTCAGTCGGAGGGGAGACGGGTTTCGTCCGGGCCGGTTCAACCGGGGACACCGATTCGATCTTCTCTCTCACAGGAGGGACCTCCGGCTCGATGATACGAAGCTTCGGCATCTCTTCGGCCGCAGCACTTCCCGGTTCGGGGGCGATGGTGCCGATACTGGGCATCCTTTTCTTTCCCTCTTCCCCGGAGGGTGACGGGGTTTTTGCTCCGGAGGGAGAGGGTGCCGGTTTTTTCTCGATTTCAACGTCCTCTGTCACGATTTTTTCTCTGTAAAAGAAAATGCCTTTTTTCTTTTCGGATCTTTCAAATTCAGGGGAATTGAGCAGAACGGTTTCCACATCTTCCTGGTAGGTCAGCTTTAACAGGGTGAGAAGATGGTAGGCGCGCAGATAGTGCAGAAACTGATCGTCGCCTTCAAAACCGAAATTTTTATAGACATAAACCAGGAGGTCCTGCAGATCTGCTTTTTTCCGAAGGTTGTACGCGCGGAACAGTTCTTCCATGGCGTTTTTTTCCAGGAAGATGATTTTATTCGGCATGCAGTAGGAATGAACGTCCCCCTTCTCCAGGAAGAACTCATCCTTATCCTTGTTGTATCCGATTTTTGGGATTTCGATTTTTTTCTTTCCTTTTTTTATGGAAAAAGAAAAATCGGCCGGGCCGTTCCGTTTCAAGGACAGGCTTGATCCCTGCGGGACATTGTGTTTCTGGAAATAGTCCTTCAGCCCGATAAAGGAGTGGATGTTCGAGTAGTAGTAGACGGTGTAGATGTCTCCCGATCCCAAGTCCGTGAACCGGTATTCCCGAATCGCCGCCAGTTCTCTGTGGAGATGTTTGGGAATGATCACCCCTCCGGAAAAAAGTTCCCGCCATGTGAGATAAAGCTTGAGTGGAAATTTCTGCGAGGTGGAAATTTCCGGCTTGATCCCGTCCGTATAGGCAGGGACCCGAACTCTTTTGGCGGAGAGGGGAAGATCCTGGATGAGGGCATCCAGAATGCTTTTCAGATGCCAGCGGCCTTCATCCTCGGGAGAAACGAAAACAAACTGTTTTTTCAGGCTTTCGAGCGTGGCGTTGAGGCTCAGGCATTGGAGGTGGAAAAGCGGGTCCTTAACCTTCATGGAAAACAAATCACGAACAAGGTCTTTTGTGGGAACGGACTTTTGTGAGGCGTTTATTTTTTTCTGAACCTGGTCGATCTGCTTTGGGGAAACGGCGATTCGATTCGTGCTCAGCTGCCAGAAATTATTCCAGCTGAAAAAATCGCCGGAACCCGCCAGTGAATGCGACAGATTTTTTCCCAGAGAGCGAAAATCCTTGTCCGTCATGGGAAGCTCATGAAGACGGGGATCCTCCTCCCGTTTGAGGGCATCGGGTTTCTCGTTTCTGGCGTCCTGATTGGACGGGATCAGAACCTGTGTTTTGCTTTTTTTCATGTAGTCGATGTGCCGGCGGAAGATTCCTCCACCCGTGTAATCGACCTCCAGCATTTCACAACCGAAGCTTTCATAAGTGATTTTATTGATCACTTTTAATACAACAGCCCCGGAAAAATGTTCTGTTCCCTTGCTGCTCACAACCAGCGGTTCATCATAGACCCTGTAAATGAGGTCGTCCACTTCGTATAAACCACTGGGGCTGTAGACCTTGACTTCCTGATTCAGCTGTTTGGAGTTTTTTTGAAAGGCCAATTTTTGTGACAAATCAACCAGACTGAAGGGTTTTTTCTCCTCAGTCAGGACTTTTTTAATGAAGGCCAGGTCCTTGTCGGAAATATTTAAGATATTGTTTTCTTTGTTCATCATCTTTTTGTGTCCAATAATAATAACATAATCGCTTTTTGAACATGAAGTTGATTTTTTACCTGCTCGGCGGCCAGAGAGGAGGGGCGATGTTTTATTCCTCTCTCAAAAACATCCGGATCAAGAAACGGATCGGTGTATATCCGGAGAACGTCTCTTCCGATTTCGGGAAACCGGGCTCCGCCGACGAATGATGCTTGGGCTGTTCGGGTGGATATTTCTTTATGGTCCTCCGTTGCTGTTCCTTTTTCGCCGCTCAGATAGACGACATCGGCTGTATCTGCGGCTGCGGTCGGATCGTCACTCCATTCGATGAATGAGAGCCAATCGGGAAAGACGCCTTCCAGCCGGACAGAGCTCTTCCTCTCCTCGGGATCGGGGAGAGCGAAAATCAGTCGTGTGCCGGAATAGAGAGCAGCCAGAATCAGGTCTAAACAGAGATTGGTCCAGCTACCGATGTATCCGATGCGAAGCCCGCTTACAGAGCCTCGGGCCTCTCTGATGGTGTAGAAATCGGACAGGACACGGCAGGGATGATGATGTTCGGAGGAGGCGTTCAGCACCGGGATGGTCATGTCCTCCGCCATCGCCAACATCCGCGAGGTGGAAAATCCGGAGAAGATCCATCCGTTCACCCACTGTCCCAGACTCCCGCTCCAGGCGTACTGTCCGGTTTGGGCCTCATCCTGGGACGGCGACCAGGGAAGATGAATGAGAGCGCCTCCGAGTTGAGCGACCGCTGCTTCCAGGAGGAGGTATTCGGGCATTGATTCTTTTTTGAACAGATAGGCAAGCTGATGATGTTTCAGTTTGCCCCTGTAGTCCCGGGGCTTCCCTTTTACATCTTCCGCAAGATCCAGAACCTGGATGAAATCATAGGGGGACAGGTCCTGAAGGGAAAAAAGACGTGTCGGCACTCTCAGTTCCTCGACTCTCCGACAATTTTTGTTCCAGATCGATTGAGAAGGGCCGCCTTGAGATGACTGGCCGAGGTGATCAGCACTTCGTTCCCGCCGGATTCGATGTACTCGATCGCCGCCTTGACTTTGGGGCCCATAGATCCGGGAGGAAAATGCCCGTCGTCAAGATGTTTTCGGGCTTCACCGACGGTCATTCGGCTGAGAGGTTTTTCATCCGGAGTTCCGAAGTTGAGGCAGATTTTCGGGACATTCGTCAGAATGATGAAAAGATCACAACCCACCTCATGGGCGATCAGGCCGGAAGCGAAATCCTTGTCGATCACCGCCTCCACTCCCTGGAAAAGGCCGTTGCCGTTGATGATGACCGGAATTCCGCCGCCGCCGGCCGCGATCACGATTTTTCCCGAATAGACGAGGGTGTGAATGATTCGTTTGGGGATGACATCGATGGGCCTGGGCGAGGGAACCACCTTGCGGTAGCCGCGCCCTGCGTCTTCGACCATGATCCACTTTTTTTCTTTCATCAGCATCAGGGCTCTGTATTTGGAGTAAAAAGGGCCGATGGGTTTCGTCGGATTTTCAAAGGCGGGATCATCCTTATCGACGACGATCTGAGTCATCAGAGTGGCGACATCCTTGTCGATAGAGTTCTTCCGCAGTTCATTGAGAAGGGCTTTTTCCAGCATGTACCCCATGCTGCCCTCGGTCATGGCATCACAGATGTCCAGAGAGAAAGGAGGAATTTTATTGATCGTTTCCTCCATCTGGATAAGAAGGTTGCCGACCTGAGGCCCGTTGCCGTGAACGATGATCAGATCAAATCCCTTTTTGACGATGTGGATCATCAGCTGGGCCGCCTTCTGGGCGTTTCTCATCTGCTCGTCCTGCAGCCCTCTCTGCTCCTTTGGAAGGATGGCGTTTCCGCCGAAGGCGATCAGCGCGGTTTTCTGTCTCATTTGAAACGCTGGAGGACCTCGTTGAGATCGGGCTTCCCGATTTCTTCCAGATCGTACGTGACGCGCAGGATTTTTTTGTTTGTCTGAATGAGGCGGCCGAGATCGATGGGTGTGGCGCCGATGACGAGATCACAATCCGTATTGTTGATGGTCTCGGTGAGTTCATCGATCTGATGCTGTCCATACCCCATGGCCGGAAGGACGCGATCGAGATGGCTGTACTTGGCGAAGGTGTCTTTGATACTGCCGACGGCGTAGGGCCTCGGATCGATGATTTTACCCGCACCATACTGTTCGGCGGCGATGATGCCGGCGCCGTAGGGCATTTCACCGTGGGTCAGGGTCGGCCCGTCTTCAATGACCAGGACGGATTTTCCCCGGATTTTTTCTCCGTCCGGAACGGTTATCGGAGAATTGGCCTTGATGACAACGGCTTCGGGATTGCAGATTTTTATATTGTTTTCAACCACTTCAATGTTTTTCTGTTTTGCGGTGGCCATCTTGTTGATGATGATCACTTGAGCCCGCCTGAAGTTGGTTTCACCCGGATGATAGAGCCGTTCATGACCGGGCCGGTGTGGATCGACCACGACGATTTCGATATCCGCCTTGTAAAAGGGGATGTCGTTGTTTCCACCGTCCCAGAGGATGATGTCGGCTTCCTTTTCCGCTTCGGCAAGGATGTCTCCGTAATCAACTCCGGCGTAGACAATGATGCCGTTCTGAATGTGGTGTTCGTATTCCTCCATTTCCTCGATTGTGCATTTATGCTTCATCATGTCGTCATAGGTCGCAAATCTCTGGACCCGCTGTTTGGCAAGGTCTCCGTAAGGCATGGGGTGGCGAATGACGACGACTTTTTTACCCTGTTCTTTGAGAAGCAGAGCAATTTTTCGTGTGGTCTGGCTTTTCCCGCAGCCCGTCCTGACCGCGCACACCGAAACCAGAGGACGTTTGCTGGGAATCATGGTATCGTTAGGGCCCAGAAAAACAAAACCGGCTCCGGCCGCCAGAACGATGGAGGCCTTGTGCATCACATTCTCATGAAAAATGTCACTGTAGGAGAACACAACCTCATCCACGCCCAGCTCTTTGATCAGCCGCGGGAGGCCTTCCTCCTTGTAGATGGGGATTCCATCGGGATAGAGGGGGCCGGCCAGAACGGAGGGGTATTTCCTTCCGTCGATATCCGGTATCTGAGTGGCGGTAAAGGCCAGAACCTGAAAATCTTTATTGTTTCGATAAAAGACGTTAAAATTATGAAAGTCTCTTCCGGCTGCGCCCATGATAAGGACTTTTCTCATAAGGGAAACTCCTTTTAACAAATAAAATATCTGAAAAACGATTAGTATAATACAGGGCTTGGAAATATGCAATCATTCGTGAAATGGCTGTGAAATGGCCGGGAATATTTATTGACAGGTTCGATTTAAATGTCTAGTATAGATGGGCTTGCAAAAGTAGGCGCGTAGCTCAGTGGAAGAGTGCTTCCTTGACGCGGAAGAAGTCGAGGGTTCGATCCCCTCCGCGCCTACCATTAAATTTATAGACGTATTCAAGCGGGACATCAACCTGGACAACGGGTGTTTCTTCCCTGTTGGGTACACAATAAACAAATGAATGATGTGAAGTTCTCCATAGAGGGGTCTAGTGTCTCTGTTTCAAAAGGGACGTCTCTCTCTCAAATCGTGCCGGACGTGAAGAACGGGACAAGGCCGGTCTTCGCCAGAGTGGACGGAGCCATTGTCGATCTGGACTGGACCGTGGAGGATGATGCCCGTGTGGATTGGATCTATCCCGACTCCCAAGAAGCGTTGGATATTCTCAGGCACTCAACCGCGCATCTGTTGGCACAGGCCGTGCTTGATCTGTTTCCGGGAACGCAGACCGGAGTGGGACCGGCCGTTGAAAACGGTTTTTACTATGATTTTTTGAAGGACACTCCCTTCACCCCCGACGATCTGGGTCTCATTGAGAAACGGATGCGGGAGCTGGCCGAAGAAGATTTTCAAATAAATAAGGAAACCCTGGATAAGGATGCCGCGCTGCGCATGTTCCGTGAGATGAACCATGATCTCAAAGAGGAACTGGTTCAGGAAAAGGGGGGCGATAAAGTCTCCTGCTACCGCCAGGGGAATTTTATCGATTTTTGCCGTGGGCCCCATGTCCCTTCCACCGGGCTTATCAGACACTTCAAAATCGTCTCGGTTTCAGGAGCCTACTGGAAGGGTGAGGAGAAGGGAAAGCAGCTCCAGAGAATTTACGGAACGGTTTTTTTCTCCCGGGAAGATCTCGATCATCATCTGGAGCTGATTGAGGAGGCGAAGAGACGGGATCACCGCAAACTCGGAACGGAACTGGACCTGTTCAGTTTTCATGAAGACCTCGGGGCGGGGTTGATCCTTTGGCATCCGAAAGGCGGGGCCGTGCGCAGGGTCATCGAAGACTTCTGGCGGGATGAGCACTTCAAGGCGGGCTATGACCTGCTCTTTTCTCCCCACATCGCCAAGCTGGACGTCTGGAAAAGAAGCGGGCACACGGAATTCTATGATGCCATGTACCCTACCCTCGAGTCGGACGAGGTTGAATATGAACTGAAACCGATGAACTGCCCCTTCCATATCATGGTCTACAATTCCAGGCAGCGGAGCTACCGGGATCTTCCACTCCGCTGGGCCGAACTGGGGACCGTTTATCGTCATGAACGGAGCGGAGTTCTCCACGGCCTGATGCGGGTGAGGGGATTCACCCAGGACGACGCCCACATCTTCTGCCGGCCCGATCAACTGGAAAAGGAGATCCAGGGTGCGGTTCGTCTGGCTCTCAGCATGCTGAAAACGTTCGGTTTCAGCGAGTTTGATGTTTACCTCAGCACCCGTCCCGAGAAATATGTCGGAAATCCGGAGGACTGGGTCACGGCCACCAAGGCCCTGGAAGACGCCCTCCGTTCCGTCGGGCTGGAGTTCAGAGAAGATATCGGAGAGGGCGTGTTTTACGGACCCAAAATCGACATAAAAATCAGGGATGCCCTGCAGCGCTCCTGGCAGTGCACGACGGTTCAGCTGGATTTCAATCTGGCTGAGCGCTTCAACATCCATTATGTCGGCGAGGATGGCGGAAATCATAGGCCCTTCATGATTCACCGGGCGCTGCTCGGGTCGCTGGAGAGGTTTTTCGGCGTATTGATCGAGCACTACAACGGAAATTTTCCTCTCTGGCTGGCGCCTGTTCAGATTGTCATTCTTCCCATCGCCGACCGGCACAATGATTATGCGGACCGTCTCAACGCCCGTTTTATCGAGCGGGGATTGCGCTCCCAGGTGGACCGGAAGCGGGAAAAGATCGGTTATAAAATCCGCCATGCTGAAATGCAGAAGATCCCCCTCATCCTGATTGTCGGGGATAAAGAGGTTCAGGATGAAACAGTCTCTCCCCGGATTCACACGATCGGTGACAAAGGGCAGATGCCGGTAAAGGAATTTCTTGAAAAAGTTGATAACTTGGTTGAAAATAAAAGTTTGGTATTGGATCTATAAGGAGGTCAATCATCAGAAAACGCACATATTATCCCGGGCGTGCAGATAAGCGCAAACCACACCGGATTAACGAATGGATTCGAGTCAGAGAAGTCAGGATTATCGATGAAGAGAAACAACAATTGGGAATCATGCCCATCGCCGACGCGATCAACCTGGCGAAGGAACGAGGCTTGGATCTTGTTGAGGTAGCCCCCCAGGCGAATCCTCCGGTTTGCCGGGTAATGGATTATGGTAAATTTCTGTATGAACAGCATAAAAAAGCTCACGAAGCAAAAAAACATCAAAAACAGATTCAGGTCAAGGAAATCAAATTCAGACCAAAAATCAGCATCCATGACTACACATTTAAACTCAATCATGTGCTGCGATTCCTGAAAGAAGGAAATAAAGTCAAGATTACGGTGATGCTCCGAGGTAGAGAAAAAGCAAAACCGGAGTTGGCACATCAGATTCTGGATCGTGTTTTTGAGGACACAAAAGAATTCGGGCAAAAAGATGGAGATATACGCAGGCAGAGCTGGGCGGTATCGGCCCTGTTAAGTCCGACAAAAACAGGAGGAAAAGATGCCAAAGTTAAAGACGCACAAAGGGGCCAAAAAGAGGTTCAAAGTAACGGCGAAAAAGAAGATCGTTCATAGCAAGGCCTTTAAAAGCCACATCCTTACAAAAAAGTCAGCAAAACGAAAAAGAAAACTTCGCAAATCGGATCTGGTTAGCGATTCAGATCGGGGACGCATCAAGGCTATGATGCCCTACGATTTCTAAACCGGTCCTTATTTATTTGTTTGATTTGTTGGTTCGACAGGAGATGTAGAGAAGACAAGATCTTTTCTTTTTCCCCATAGGAGGAGTAACGATGCCACGTGTAAGAAGAGGCGTGAAAAAGAGTCGGCGGCGCGCAAAAATTCTCAAACTCGCAAAAGGGTTCTGGGGAGCGCGAAGCCACAATTACCGGACCGCGAAAGAAGCGGTCGAACGGTCTCTGAAGTATTCCTACAGAGACAGGAGAACGAGGAAGAGGGATTTCCGGCGGCTCTGGATCATCCGGATCAAGGCGGCCGCTCTGAACAACGGGCTTTCGTACAGCCGTTTCATCAACGGCCTGAAAAAAGCCGACATCCTGCTGGATCGAAAGATCCTTGCGGAACTGGCGGTGGGGGCTCCGAAGACGTTCAGCGACCTGGTCCAGACGGCTAAAAAGGAACTGGGCTGATTCGATCAAGACCGGGATGAGAGAAATAAAGAATCAGATTGACGCGTACCGGAAGGAACTGGAAAAAGCCACCGCGCGCATAAAGGATGCCGAGTCCCTTCAGGAGCTGCACACCCTTTTTCTCGGGCGTAAAAAAGGGTATGTCACCCTTCTGATGAACGCCATGAAATTTCTTCCTCCGGAAGAAAAAAGGGATGCCGGACAAATCATCAACCTGTTCAAAAAAGATGTTCAGGATGTGCTTGACGGGCGGCAGAAGTCCATTCAGAAATCCCGGATAATTTCATTTGCCGCCGACCTGACCCTTCCCGGGAGAAGTCCGTATTGGGGTGCCCCTCATCCTCTTCGTCTTTTTCAGAACAGGATCGAAAGCATTTTTCAAAAAATGGGCTTTTCCATTGAAGAGGGCCCGGAGATCGAAACCGATTTCTATAATTTTGAAGCGCTGAATTTTCCTCCCGAACATCCAGCCAGAGATGATTGGGATACACTTTATCTTGACAAAGATGACTGGCTGCTGCGGACACACACCTCACCGGTGCAGATCCGGGTGATGGAAAAAAGAAAACCACCCATTCGCATCATCTGCCCGGGAAAGGTTTTTCGCAAGGAGGCCCCTGATCCAACCCATTCTCCCATGTTTTATCAGGTCGAAGGGCTTATCGTGGACCATGGAATCACTTTTGCCCACCTGAAAGGAACGATTGATTTCTTTTTGCGCACCTTTTTTCATGAAAAAATCAAGGTCCGTTTCCGTCCCAGCTTTTTCCCTTTCACCGAGCCGTCGGCCGAAGTGGATATCAGCTGCACTGTTTGTAATCAGAAGGACGACAACTGCCGGGTTTGCGGCGGTTCCGGGTGGGTGGAAATTCTGGGAGCAGGGATGGTCGATCCTCAGGTCCTTAAAAATGTGAATATCGATCCTGAAAAATATTCCGGGTTCGCCTTTGGAATGGGAATCGATAGGACGGGAATGTTCCAGTATCAAATTCCCGATCTGCGGTATTTCTTTGACAACGATCTGCGTTTTATACGGAAGTTCTCGAGACAATGAAAATCAGTGTGAATTGGCTGAAGGACCACATCGACCTGGAGGTGGATCCTGACGGATTGATCGACGCGTTGAACAATATTGGTTTAATGGTTGGTGGATGGGAAGCGTTTGAGGATGACATCGTCCTCGACATCGAAACATACGCCAACAGGCCGGACACGCTGGGACACCGGGGAATCGCGCGGGAGATCGCTGTCAAGTTCGGCCTTCCGTTCAAGGAATTGGAGCTGCCTCTCGATGAATCGTCTCTGGAAACGGCAGATCTTGTCGACATTCAGATTTTGAACGAAGATCTCTGCCCCCGTTATACCGGATTGGTGGTAAAGGGAGTCAGAATCGAATCCTCCCCGGAATGGCTTCAGAAAAGACTTCGAAGCATGAATTTGAAGCCCGTCAACAATGTGGTGGATGTCAGTAATTATGTTCTGTTCGCCACGGCCCAGCCCATTCACACCTTCGATCTGGGGAAAATTGCGGGAAACCGGATCATTGTTCGAAAGGCGGGCAAGGGAGAATCCCTGCTTGCCCTGGACGGAAGCCTTCTGGAACTTGATTCGGAGATGCTTGTCATCGCCGATGAAAGCAAACCCGTCGCCCTTGCCGGTGTCATCGGCGGTATGGATTCTTCGGTTACGGACTCCACAACGGACATTTTTATTGAAAGCGCCTCCTTTCATCCCGGGTCCATTCGATCCTCAGCAAAAAAAATCGGGCTCCAGACGGATGCATCCTACCGTTTCGAACGGCACACCGATATTGCCTTTCCTCCCCTCGCGGCCAAAATGGCGGCGTCCCTTTTGTGCCGTTTCGGCGGTAAAGTGTCTAAGGGATTGCTTGATGTTTATCCCGCGCCGGCAAAAACCAAAACCGTTGTTCTTCGCAGACACCGGATCAGGGGCCTTCTCGGACTCGACGTGGAGGATGGTTTTGTCGTCGAAACACTCGAATCCCTGGGATTTCTGGTTGAAGAAAAGCAGCCCCATATCTGGCAGCTCAAAGTCCCTTCCTTTCGAATCGATATCGAACGGGAGGCGGATGTCATTGAGGAGATCGCACGGTTCTACGGGTACGACAAAATTCCCACCCAGCTCCCGCCGATGGAGGAACTGGAGCCTATTCATGATGAGAGGCGAAACAGGATCGAGTCCCTCAGGCAGGTCATGTTCCACCAGGGATACGATGAAGTGGTCAATCTGAGCTTCACTCATCCGGAAGAAGAAAGCCTGTTTCATACGAACCGAAGGCCCGTCGTCATTCGAAATCCCATCTCCACCAGAGCCTCCCTGCTGCGAACGACTCTTTCCGGAGGGCTGCTTCAGAATATTGCCTGGAACCGGAACCGCGGCGCCGAAGGTGTCCAACTGTTTGAAATGTCAAAGACCTACTATCGAAAAGAGAATGATTCCTATGGAGAGGATGAAACGCTGGCCTTTGCGGCGACCGGGCTTGTGGGCGAGGATCACTGGCAGGGCGCCAGAATCAAAGCGGATTTTTTCTCCCTCAAGGGGACATGTGAAGCGCTGATGTCGAATCTGCGCTACGCGGCCTGCAGCTTCATGGAGCTCGAGCACGAGTGTTTTCTTAAAGGAGCGGCGCTGTCCATTCATTATAAGGGGCAGATCGTTGGTTGTCTGGGAGAGGTCAACCCTCCTGTTCTCAAATACTTTTCCATTAAAGAAAAAGTCTGGCTGGCGGAGTTGAATCTTACCCGGCTTTTCGCCAAACAGCCGCAGCCCTTCATGTTCAGCCCCATCTCCCGTTTTCCTTCCATAGAAAGGGATCTCTCCATCATCATCGATAAGGATGTGGTTTTTCAGGACATCCGGGAAGTTATCGACAGATTATCCATCCTGAACCTTGAAAAATATGTCCTCGTTGATAAGTTCAGCGGAAAGCCGGTTCCTGACGGAAAAGCGAGCCTGTCATTCCGGTTTGTTTTTCGTCATTCATCCAAAACTCTTCTGGCGGAAGATATCGATATCTGCCAGAAACAAATACTCGCGGCGCTGAGATCCGCTTTTAAAATTCATCTCAGAGAGGGGGAGTCAATTGACAAGTGAAATGGAAAGAATTAAAATTTTAGAGGGGAAGATATCGCACGTTATCAATTATGTTCAATCGGTTCTAGCTGAAAACGAGAAGTTGAAAAAAACAATCGGCGAGCTGCAGTCGGATATCAAAACGATGGAAAGCAAGGCCGGAGAAGCGGAAAAACTGGATCAAAATTTAAAAAAATATGAAAAAGAAAGGGAGGTTCTCAAGGAAAAAATCGAAACCATCATTGTTCAAATCGACCAACTAGGCATATGAAAGATCGAATCATTGAAATCGAAGTCTATGGACAGAAATATAAAATTAGGGTCAAAGGAGAAGACGACGAGAAATATATAAGCCATCTTACTTCTTACCTGGATCAGAAAATGCGTGAAATTGCCGTGAAATCCAAATCTGCCGATACGGTGAAGATTGCGGTGCTTGCGGCGCTTAACATTGCAGATGAGTATTTTGTCAGCCAAAACAGGCTGGATCAATTGGATGAAGTACTGGCGAATATGGAGAAAGGCTTAGAGAATTTGGAAGACCATCTTTTTAAAAATGGATCGATACACAAAAAAGTTGAGCAGGCGGTCAAATGAATCCTGTGATTCCTTTCAATTCCGACGAAACAGGCGTCCGCCTGTCCTTGATGACAGGACGGCGATTCGAATGGATATACAGTCAGTGTCAGCGGCGTGTTTTGCAGCGCAGAAGAATCATTCGGAATCATCCATTTAAAATGTGATTTCTCCACCCTTTTTTCTCCTTTGGCACTCCTAATAAGGAGGTGCTCAAAGTGAATACGATACTTTTACTGGTTGCTGTGGTTTTCTGCGTGTTGTTGGCTGCGACCATTTTCCTTCTTTTAAAAAAAACATCAGGGTCCCGCTCGATTTTTAAGGCTCAGCAGGAAGCCAAGACCATTCTCGACAAGGCCGCCGAGTCGGCGGAGAGTGTCAAGAGGGAAGCCTCGATCGTCGCCAAGGAAAAATATCTCAATCTCAAAACGGAATTTGAGAACCAGACCCGTGAGAGACGGGAGAAGATCAACGAGATGGAACGCCGTATTGTCAACAAGGAAGAAAACTTGGAAAGACGCATGGCCAACCTGGAGAGAAGAGAACGGGATTTCTCAAACAAGGAAACGCAGCTGTACACCAAAGAACAGGACCTAGTGAACAAGGAGAAAGAGGTCGAGGAAATTATCGCCAAGGAGCTGAAAGAGTTGGAACGGGTGGCGGGGATGACGCAGGATGACGCCAAAAGGGAACTGCGGAAAAAGATCGAGGATGAAGCCAAACTGGAAGCGATCCAGATCATAAGAAAGATTGAAGAGGAAACCCGGGAGAAGAGCCAGGCCATTGCCAAGGACCTGATCAGTCAGGCCATTCAGCGCTCCGCCGCCGAGCATGTTGTGGAAACAACCGTGTCCGTGGTCGATCTCCCTTCGGATGACATGAAGGGACGGATCATCGGTCGAGAAGGACGTAACATTCGAGCCCTGGAACTGGCGACGGGTGTGGATATCATTGTTGATGACACGCCCGAGGCAGTCATCCTTTCAAGTTTTGACCCCATTCGCCGTGAAATGGCGCGCCTGGCCATAGAAAAGCTGGTTCTGGATGGACGGATTCATCCCGCCCGGATCGAAGATGTCGTGAACACCGTTAAAATCGAGTTGGAGGAATCCATCAAGCAGGAGGGAGAGACGGCGATTCTTGAACTGCGGATTCAGGATATGCACCCCGAACTAATCCGCCTCCTGGGTAAATTGAAATACCGAACCAGTTACGGACAGAATGTTCTTCAGCATTCCAAGGAAGTGGCTTTTCTGTCCGCACTGATGGCAAGGGAGCTTGACCTCAATACAACGGTTGCCCTTAGGGCCGGTCTGCTGCATGACATCGGGAAGGCGGTGGACAAGGACGTGGAAGGAACCCATACGGAATTGAGTGTTGAACTGACACGGAAATATGGGGAAAAAGAAGCGGTTGTCCTGGCCATCGCATCCCACCATCGGGATGTGGATTTCCCTTCCATTGAGGCCGTGCTCGTCCAGTCGGCGGATACGCTCTCAGCCGCGAGACCGGGAGCCCGCCGCGAACTGCTTGAAACCTATATCAAGCGGTTGAAAAAACTGGAAGACATCGCCACGGGTTTTGACGGAGTCGCCAAGGCGTACGCCCTGCAGGCCGGACGGGAAATCCGTATTATTGTTGAAAGCCAGAAGGTCAATGATGAAAAAGCGGCCTTTGTCGCCAAGGAGATCGCGAGGAAAATCAAAGATGAGATGGATTATCCGGGACAGATCAAAGTGACCGTTATTCGTGAGATGAGAGCCGTCGAATATGCCCGATAAAGTCAGCGTCCTTTTTGTGGGAGATATCATCGGCCGTCCCGGAAGGATGGCGGTTGAGATGTTTCTTCCCCGGCTTATCAGTCAGTACCGTCCTTCCGTCGTGATCGGGAACGGAGAAAATGCGGCGGGAGGCATCGGAATCACCCAGGACATCTGCCGGGACATGCTGGAAACCTTTGATCTGCTGACCTCGGGCAATCATGTCTGGGACAAGAAAGAAGGCGCTCTGTGCCTGACGAAGGAATCCCGTCTTATTCGACCGGCGAACTATCCGGCTGAGAATCCGGGTCAGGGCACCGCCGTGCTGACAACAAAGGATGGAATCAAAATCGGGGTGATGAACCTGCAGGGCCGTGTCTTTATGGAAGCTCTGGAGTGCCCTTTTCGGACGGCGGACTCCTGCCTTGAGCAGCTCAAAAAAGAAACCGATATCGTTGTTGTCGACATCCATGCCGAAGCGACTTCGGAAAAACAAGCTCTTGGATGGTATCTCGACGGGCGGGTGTCCGCGGTATTTGGTACGCACACCCATGTGCTCACAGCGGATGCCAGGATCCTTCCGAAGGGAACAGCTTATCTGTCGGACGCGGGCATGGCCGGAGGATACCGGTCCGTGATCGGTATCAGGACCGATCAGGCTATCGAGCGTTTCCTCTCTTCCCGACCACAACGTTTTGAGCCGGCGACAGGCCCCCTCCACCTGTCGGCCGCTGTTGTCGAAATAGACAGCAAATCGGGCAGGGCTCTTTCCATCGTGACGGAGACACTCTTGGAGGAAGACCGTGAGTGAGAGCGATTCGCAGGCCCCTGAACACATCTTTTCGGTCCATGAGCTGACGCAGCATATCAAAAATCAGCTGGAATCAGCCTTTCCCCGAATCTGGGTTGAAGGGGAAATTTCAAATTTTCATCGACACCACAGCGGACACCTGTATTTTACTTTGAAGGATGAGAAGAGTCAGCTGCGGGCGGTGATGTTCCGGGGGGCGGCTTCTCGAATCCGTTTTGAGATCGAGGATGGAATGCAGGTGATTTCCAGGGGGAAGATCAATGTCTATGAGCCCCGGGGAGAATACCAGCTTCTTTCCGAGTTGATCGAACCGAAGGGGAAAGGGGCCCTTCAGATGGCCTTTGAACAGCTCAAGGCCAAGCTTCAGAAAGAAGGGCTGTTCAATGCGGCCCACAAAAAATCCCTGCCCCTGTTTCCGAAAAAAGTGGGCGTCGTAACTTCGCCGCGGGGGGCGGCCATCATCGATATCATCCGCACCTTCGAAAGACGCTTCGGACGTACCCACATCATCATCTATCCGGCACGTGTCCAGGGAGAAGGGGCGGCGGAAGAAATCGTTGAGGGACTCGATTATCTGGGAGGGCAAACGGATATCGACGTCATCATCGTCGGCAGAGGGGGAGGGTCTATGGAGGACCTCTGGGCGTTTAATGAGGAAATTGTCGCCCGGGCCGTGTTTCGCTGTCCCATTCCCGTTATATCCGCCGTCGGTCACGAGGTTGATTTCACCATCACCGATTTTGTCTCCGATATCCGCGCATCCACTCCCTCAGCCGCGGCCGAGATGGTGATCGAGAGCGAGCAATCCTTTTTGGATCGGATCGAGAATCTGCAAAATCGTCTGATTCACAGTTTGAAATATGGGGTTCAGGAGAAAAAAAATGAGGTTCTGGGGCTCGTTCATCATCATGCCTTTCAGAATTTCAAGATGAAACTTTTGAATCTGGAGCAGCGCGTCGATGATTTGGATATGCGTTCCTGGGACAGGCTGAGGCGCCTGCAGCACCGGTTGATGGAAGGGCGGTCTCGAGCGGATTTGTATCTGGAAAAACTGACGGCTAAAATGAATGCCCGCCTCCAGGGATGGAAGGGGGTGTGGGAAAAGTTTGCGGTTGCCCTCGACGGCGCAAGTCCTCTGGCGATATTAAAAAAAGGCTATGCCGTCTGCATGAAAAATGGAGGATTAAAACCGGTGAGAGGAATCCGGGATATTGCGGTGGAAGACAAGGTCACCGTCTCCTTTTTTCAGGGGGAATTTCACTGCCGGGTGCAGGATGTGGATCCCCTCGCCTCTATCGAGAGGCGGCTGAAACAGGGAAAATAATCCTTTCCCGGGAGAGACGACGAAAGAAAAAATGAGGATAAACGTCCTTTTCTGAAGGAGAATACGATGGCGGAACAAAACTTTGAGAAAGCGCTGGAGGATTTAGAAAAAATCGTCGGCCGGCTGGAGGAAGGCGGAGCTTCTTTGAACGAGTCTCTGGCGCTGTTTGAAAAAGGCGTGCAGCTGGCCCGGTTTTTGAGGAAGGAGCTGGAAAAGGCGGAGAAAAAAATTGAAATCCTGATGAAAAACACAAATGGGGAGGTGAAAGCCGAGCCCTTTGAATCCGATTCCGGGGAACCCGAAACCGGAGATGACGATCAGTCTGAGCCGGGTGATAACAACACGCTTCCTTTTTGATGCCTATGACAATTGATAATCTGCTCCGGGACCACAAGCAAATGATAGAGGAGGCACTCGAACGCCTTCTGAGCGGAGGATCCACGCCGCTGCACCTGGCAATGCGGTCAGCGGTCCTTTCCGGCGGAAAACGTTACCGACCTCTCCTGATGATCGCGGCGGGAGAGTATTTTCATGTTCCCCTTGACCGGATCCTTCCTTTTGCCTGCGGTCTTGAACTCATTCACAATTATTCCCTTGTTCATGATGACCTCCCCTGCATGGATGATGACGACATGCGCCGCGGACGACCGACCGTGCACAGGGCGTACGGAGAGGATATCGCGCTCCTGACGGGAGATGCGCTCCTCAGTCTGGCCTTTGAGGTGATGGCGGATGCTTCCGGGGGTCCGGAATTTCTGCCGCAGAAGGTCCGGACGATTCAGGAAATCAGCCGTTTTTCCGGTGCGAAAGGAATGATCGGCGGGCAGTTTCTGGATATTCGCTACATCCCCGAGGAAGCCACGGAGGAGCTCCTTTTGGAACTGATGGCGAAAAAGACCGGGGGCCTGATAACGGCCGCCGTCCGGGTGGGAGGAATACTGGGAGATGCGCCGGAGGCCGGCCTTCGCGCTCTGACAACCTATGGAGAAAACATCGGTCTCGCCTTTCAGACGAGAGACGATATTCTGGATTATCGCCAGGACGAATCGAAGGACCGGCCTTTTCGTCCCAATGCGGCTCATTTCTTCGGACTTGAGCAGGCGAAAACGCGGCTGAACCAATACATTGACCGGGCGCAAATTGTTTTGTGCGATGCCGGGATTCAATCCGAATCTCTTGTCTATCATGCGAATTGCCTGCGCCTGCCGGAAGCGGAAAAGAGAGATGAATAATAAGCTATTGGATTCCATTGACGATCCGAAAGATCTGAAAAAATTGTCCATCAAGGAATTGTCCCAGCTGAGCCGGGAGATTCGAAGCCAGATCATTGAGACCGTATCCAAAACAGGGGGGCATCTATCTTCCAATCTGGGAGTTGTGGAGATCACCTTGGCTCTTCATTTCGTGTTCAACGCTCCCGAGGATAAAATCATCTGGGATGTCGGACACCAGTGCTACACCCATAAAATCGTCACAGGCCGAAGGGATCGTTTTCCCGGTCTCCGCCAGTGCGACGGGTTGTGCGGGTTTCCCACCCGGAAAGAAAGCCCCTACGACGTCTACAACACGGGGCATGCATCCACCTCTCTGTCCGCCGCGCTGGGAATGGCTGTGGCCAGGGATCAGAAAGGGGAAAAACACGATGTGATCGCGGTGATCGGGGACGGCAGTCTGACCGGCGGCGTTTCCTGGGAAGCTTTGAATCAAATCGGCCATCTTCGGAAAAAAGTGATCATTGTCCTCAACTACAACGAGATGTCCATCTCCCTTAATGTGGGGGCGTTATCGAAATACTTGAGCTATCTTGTGTCCGGACAGCACTATCTTCGTATGAAGGACACCGCCAAAACACTGCTCAAAGCCATTCCCGCGGTGGGATGGCCTTTGATCAAAGTAGCTCGGGCGGTTGAGGAAGCGGTGAAAAAGACCTTTTTCCCGGGCCTTGTCTTTGAGGAACTGGGGATTCGCTACATCGGTCCGGTTCAGGGGCACAGCCTCCGGTCTTTGATGGAGGTCTTTGAAGATGCCCGAAAATACGACGGCCCGGTCCTGATCCTGTGTGTGACCAAAAAAGGGAAGGGATATTTACCTGCTCAGAACAAGCCCGCCACATTTCACAGCGCCCCGCCTTTTCATATTCCGACAGGTGAACCGAAATCCACCGACACCCGTCCGACTTTCTCCGGAATATTCGGCGACACCGTGCTGAAACTGGGGCGGAAGGATCCCTCAATCATCGCCATCACCGCGGCCATGCCGGATGGGACGGGATTGAAATCATTCGCCGAAGAGTTTCCCGACCGGTTTTATGATGTGGGGATTGCCGAACAGCATGCCGTCAATTTTGCGAGCGGGCTGAGTCTTGGGGGATTCAAACCGATTGTGGCGATCTATTCCACCTTTTTGCAGCGGGCCTATGATCAACTCTACCACGATGTCTGCCTGATGGATATTCCACTTGTTTTTGCTTTGGATCGGGCGGGGATCGTTCCCGATGACGGGCCTACCCATCAGGGAATCAATGACATCGTTTATCTGCGCCATCTTCCCAATATGATTGTCATGGCCCCCAAGGACGAAAATGAGCTGCGCCACATGATTCGATCCGCCCTGGAATATGGGCACCCGACGGCCGTCCGTTTTCCCAAAGGCCGGGCTTTCGGCGTTGATTTGGATGAGAAGCTGGAAGTCCTTCCTCTCGGAAAGGCTGAGCTGCTGAAACCCGGGAAAAACCTGTTGCTCGCTTTTGGAAACATGGTTCAAGACTGTCTTCGAGCCGCGGATAGGCTGGAGGAGGAAGGAATCAGCCTGGCTGTGGTGAATGCTCGTTTCGCCCGCCCTCTGGACAGAGAGCTCATCCTCAGCTATGCCCAATCCGACCGGTTGATCATCACGGCTGAAGAGGGAGTGACCGCGGGCGGCTTCGGCAGCGCCGTACGGGAGCTTCTGGATGAAGAAGCATGCGATGGAATCCGCTTCATGCAGATCGGGCTTCCCGTTGAAATCTATCCCGTCGGAAAGGTGGAGCAAATTAAACGGATGTACAGGCTGGATGTTGAGGGGCTTATCGACAGGATAAAAGCCTTCTGGGCTAAAGGAGAAAAAACGGGGGGATCGTGATCCGGAGACGGAATCACGGCAATGCTTCCGGACCGATAAAATGAAAGAAAGGGCGGACAGGCTTCTTGTCGAGCGGAATCTGGCTGAAAGCAGGCAGAAAGCCCAGGCGTTGATTCTGGCCGGCATGGTCTACGCGGATGATGTCAAGGTGGAAAAATCCGGGCAGCTCCTGTCGGTCGATAGATCCCTTCGAGTAAAGGAGTCCTTGCCTTATGTGGGGCGGGGGGGACTCAAGCTTGAGGGTGCTCTGGAATCATTCAAACTCTCCGTTTCAGGGAAAACGGCGGCGGACATCGGGGCGTCAACCGGGGGATTCACCGACTGTCTGCTTCAGCGCGGCGCTTCTTTTGTGTTTGCCGTCGATGTGGATACCCGTCAGCTTGACTGGAAACTCAGCCGGGATTCCCGCATTCAGAAGATTCAGAAAAATGCGCGCTACCTCACCTCCGGGGATTTCGACCGGCCTCTGGATATCGTCGTGATGGATGTGTCGTTTATTTCCATTCTCAAGCTGCTTCCCGTTCTTAGGAATCTTGGTGAGGAAATAACCGTGGTTTCCCTTGTCAAGCCTCAGTTCGAAGTGGGCCGGGGCCAGGTGGGGAAAAGAGGGATTGTCAGAGATCCATCCTTGCATCGGAGTGTGCTGGCAAGCATAATAGAGAAAGCCGAACTTATGGGATACGTCGTCCGGGATGTCGTTCCGTCACCCATCCGGGGCCAGAAGGGCAATCGGGAGTTTTTTATTCACTGGACGATGACGGGGGAGTCCCTAGACTCCTCGACAGCTCAATCATTGATCAAGGAGGCCGTCAGGGATGATTCTGATTAATCGGGTTGGATTTGTGATCAAACCCCACGCTCCGGACATCAAGCCGGTTCTGGACGAGGCCATTCAATACTGCCGCGCAAAAGGACTGGAATGTGTTCTCGAGAAAGATGCGGCGCGCATTCTGGGCGAGAGGGACGGAGTTCCCCGGGAGCTGCTTCCGGGTCAGGTGGACGTACTCATCGTCCTCGGAGGAGACGGCACTCTCCTCAGCGTTTCTCACCTGGCCGCCAAAAACGGGATTCCCGTGATCGGTATCAACATGGGAAGCCTTGGATTTTTGACGGAGGTGCCTCTCAATGAAATGAGACAGACCATCGATTCTTTTCTTGATGGCAATCCTCACATCAGGAATCCCAGGCAGATGCTTGAAGTCGTTTGCAGGGGGAAAACCTATGACTGCCTGAATGATGTCGTCATCAACAAAGGGGCGCTGGCTCGGATGATCCAGTGCATCATCCGCATCGACGGTGAAGAAATCGCCCGTCTTCGTGCGGACGGCTTGATCATCTCCACCCCTACGGGATCGACGGCGTATTCCCTCTCGGCAGGAGGTCCCATTGTCCACCCCTCCATCCCGGCCATTATCATCGCACCGATCTGTCCGCATACTCTGACCTTCCGTCCCATGGTGATATCCTCCGCTTCCGAAGTCCGGGTCCAGCTTCAAAACGAGAGTGAAGAGGTTTATCTGACCATCGACGGGCAGCGGGGGGGACAAATGAATGAACAGGACGAAATTATTATCCGAAAGAGCCCGCTGGTTCTCACTCTCATTTCTTCTCCGAAAAGGAACTATTTTGATCTCCTCCACGATAAACTCGGATGGGGGTAGCATGATTGACTTTGGCCGGATGCGATATTAAAATAATCATTTCCTTTTCGGGGAAAAAACCCATGGGATGGATCCGAAATGGGAAATCAGCAAATTTTAATGAATGAGGAGGCCCTTGTGGCGAAAAATCTTTCAGTTATTACGGAACAGGATTTTGAAGATGTGGTCATTAAATCCGATCTTCCCATTCTGGTAGATTTTTGGGCGGCTTGGTGCGGCCCCTGCCAAATGATCACGCCATCCCTGGAAAACATCGCTCAGAGATATATAGATACACTCAAAGTTGTTAAAGTGAATGTGGATGACAGCCAGACGGTTGCCGCCAGATACGGGATCATGAGCATTCCGACTCTCCTTCTTTTCAAAGATGGAGAAGTGAAAGAGACCATCGTCGGCGCTCTTCCTCAGGATAAAATCGAGGAAAAAATAAAAAAACACCTATGACTGAACTGCAGGATGTCATCATCATCGGTGCCGGGCCCGCCGGAATGTCGGCCGCCATATACACCGGACGCGGCCGACTGAAAACCCTGGTGATCGAAAAAGGCATGCCGGGAGGACAGATACTGACTTCGGATTGGATCGAGAATTATCCCGGTTTCCCGGAAGGTATTTCGCCCTTTCAGTTGATGCAGGATTTCCGAAAGCAGGCGGAAACGTTTGGAGCCGAAATCCTGACCGATTATGTCAAATCGATTGAACAATCCGATGAAGGATGGAGCATCGTCTGTCAGAATCAAACCTATACAGGCCGGACAGCCATCATTTGCACGGGATCCGATTATAAGAAACTGAAAATCCCGGGGGAAGCCGAACTGACGGGAAGGGGCGTTTCCTATTGCGCCACCTGTGATGCCGCGTTCTTCAAGGAAAAGGATATCGCTGTTGTAGGCGGCGGCGACAATGCCCTGAAAGAAGCTATTTTTTTGGCCAAATTCGGAAAATCCCTGAAAGTGATCCATCGAAGGGATCAGCTGAGGGGGGAAAAAATACTGCAGGAAAGGGTGTTTGCCCACGAGAAGATAGATGTTCTTTGGGATACGGTGATTGAAAAAATCAACGGAACAGACAAACTGGAGTCCCTGACCCTTAAGAATGTGAAAGATGCGTCTCTCAGCGAACTGAAGTTGGATGGGTTGTTTGTTTCTATTGGAACCCTTCCTAATACCGGCTTTGTGTTAAACATCGTCGACCTCGACAGATGGGGTGCGATCAAGGTTGACGGGGAGATGAGGACATCAAGGGAGGGCCTGTATGCGGCCGGGGATGTCTCAAGTGCCTGCCCCAAACAGGTGGCGACAGCCGTCGGCAGCGGTGTCCATGCCGCTCTCTCTGTGACGGAATATCTCCAGAGTCTCGGAATCTGAAAAACAAGCCGCAGCCCGATATTCCGCCGGCACGGCCGAAAAAAATCACCCTGAACCGTGCCGGCACAGGATTGTTCTACTTTTTCCCTTCCCCCTCTCCGGACGCTGCGACCGTGATTCTGTCCTTGAGTTGAAGGAAAACCTTCTCCCCGATTCCTTTGACCTTCATCAGGTCTTCGATTCTTTTAAAGGGCCCGTTCTTTTTTCGAAAATCGATAATTCTTTCGGCGATCTTTTCACCGATTCGCGGAAGGCTCTGCAGCTCCGCCGCGGGGGCCGTGTTGATGTTGATTTTTGTCACTTGTTTTCCACTCTGTGCGGCGGCCGGAACGGCCGCTGCTGAGCCCAGGGCAAGGATAAAAACCAGACAGGTGAGAATGATTCGAATGCTTTTTCTGTTCATGAGTACCTCCTGTTCACCCTATTGCAAGACATGGGCCAGGTGGTTTGAAAGTCATAAGAGGTTGATATAAATGATGATAGGAGATATCAGGTGGTCGCGGTATGAATATATCCGTTGACCGACTTCCTTTTTGCATGTCAACGAAAGGGAACGTCTGAATGGTGATTAGGATCGGGGAAAGTTTTTTTTGTAGACGGAAAGCAGCTGTTTGAGATCCATGTGGGTGTATTTCTGTGTGGTGGCGAGGCTTTCATGGCCCAGCAGCTCCTGAATAATGCGCAGGTCGGCCCCCCGGCTGAGAAGATGGGAGGCGAAGGAATGACGAAGGGAGTGCGGGCTGATTTTGCGCCGAAGGGATGTCCTGTCGATGTATTTGTCCACGATCCGCTCGATGGACCGGGTGGTCAGCCGCTCCCCTCTGTAGTTGAGGAAGACCGCCCTGTCATCGATTTGACCGTTGTGCATGGATATCCGGACTTTTAGATACCGCTGCAGGCTTGTCCTGGCCATGGATCCGAAAGGAAGAAGCCGCTCCTTTTTCCCTTTTCCCATGACTCGGATGATCTCTTCAGAAAAACTGATATCTTCCAGATTGATACCCACAAGTTCACTGACGCGAATGCCGGTAGCGTACAGCAGCTCGAGGATGGCCTTGTCCCGCACGCGGATGGGCTCGTTTCCCTGCGGCAGATCCAGAAATTCCGCCATTTCATCCTCCGACAGGAAAACCGGCACGTTTTTCGGCTGTTTGGGAGTAGCCAAAATTTTGGCCGGATTTTCGCTCACCCAGCGGCGGTGGAGGCTGTACTGGAAAAATGAGCGAACAGCAGCCAGTTTTCTGGCGATGGTCGATTTTTTTTTCTTCTGTTCCACCAGCGAGGCCAGAAATCCCCGGAGGATGATGTGGTCGATCTGCCGGAAGGAGATGTTTTTCTCCTCCAGATAACCGGCCAGCTGAAGCAGATCCCTCCGGTAGTTGTCGATGGTATGGGGTGATGCGTTCCGCTCATGTCGGAGGTGAGCCATGTACTGATCGATCTCTTGTTTCATGGGATGTCGGTCTCTCCGCCTCTCTCTCCATTATAGCGCATATAAATGCGGAATGGCGAAGGAGTGACCGGCCCTATTCCTCAGGGGCGTCTTCCTTGTAATCACATTCCTCGTTTCCGCAGTAAATGGAGACCGGTTCTTTGGCCCGGGTTTTTTTCAGGAGAAATGGCCGGCCGCATTTGGGACAGGGTTTGTTCTGCGGGTCATCCCAGGTCGCGTACTTGCATTTGGGAAACCGGCTGCATCCATAGAACAGTTTTCCCCGCCGCGTTTTTCTATGAATCAGTGTTCCTTCGCAGCCGTTGTTGGGACAGGAAATGCCGGTATCCTTCGCTTCTTTTTTAATGTATTTGCATTCGGGATAATTGGAACAGGCGACAAAAGCCCCGAATTTTCCCTGTCGCTCGACCATCTGAGATCCGCATTCGGGGCAGGTTTCCTCCAGCGGTTTGCTTTCCTTTTTGATCATGCTCTGCTTGTAACTGCAGTCGGGATACCCGGTGCACGCCTTGAATCGCCCGTACCGGCCTTCCTTGATGACCAACTGCTTTCCGCATTCCGGACAATTTTCCTCGGCCGGAATCCCCTGGGGTTTGATGCTGTCCTTCTGCATCGCCTTCTCCAGGTCCTGGTCGAGGAGGCCGTAATAGGTTTTGAGATACTCCTGCCAGTTTGTCTGTCCTTCGGCGATCGTGTCGAGAGCTTCCTCCAAGCGGGCGGTGAATTTGAATTCCATCAGATCGGGGAAGTTTTCGACCAGATAATCATTGACGAACAATCCCAAATCGGTGGGAATAAATTTTCCCTGGTCTTTGATGACATACACTCTCCCCTGAATAGTGGAAATGATGGGGGCGTAGGTGCTGGGACGGCCGATACCCCGTGCTTCCAGCTCTTTGACGAGGGTGCCTTCGGTGTACCGGGGCGGGGGTTGGGTGAAATGCTGTTTCGGATCAAGCTTCAGGAGCTTCAGGGTTTCGCCCTTTACCCCCAGTGGAAGTATTTTCCCCTCTCCGTCCTTTCTTGAAAACAGTCGCATGAATCCGTCGAACCGGATCACTTCCCCCTTGGACTTAAAAAGGAAGCGCCCGGCCCGAATATCGAATTCGGTCTCTTCGATTTTTGCAGCGCTCATCTGGGATGCCATAAAGCGGTTCCAGATCAGGGTGTAGAGGAACAGTTCATCTTTGTTGAGATAGGATTGAACGGCGTCGGGAGGGAGATTGAAGGATGTGGGCCGAATGGCCTCATGGGCATCCTGTGCCTTTTTTTTGTTTTTATAGAAACGTGGGGATTTGGGCACATACTCCTGCCCGTACTTTTCGAGGATGGCGGCTCGCGCGGCCTCCAGGGCATCCTGTGAGATACGCACGGAATCCGTACGCATGTAGGTGATGAGGCCTTCCAGGCCGCGCTCTCCGATTTCTTTTCCTTCATAAAGCTTTTGAGCCAGGAGCATGGTTTTTCTCACGGAAAAACGTTTCGTTCGGAAAGCCTCCTGTTGAAGGGTGCTCGTGATATGGGGCGGAGGCGGGGTTTTTGTCTTGATCTTGACCTGGATGTCATCCAGAATAAAGGGCTGATTCTTCAGCTCTTCGACGATGGAGAGAGCCTGCTCTTCCTTTTCCAGATGGATCTTCTTGTTTTCGATTTTGACGAGAGAGGCATCGAACGGCGGCGGCACGGCGGCCTCGAGTGAAGCCGTGATTGACCAGTACTCCTCCTGAACAAAGGCTTTGATTTCCTTTTCGCGCTCGCAGATCAGCCGGACGGCGATGGACTGCACCCGTCCCGCGCTCAGTCCTCGTCCGACTTTTTTCCACAGGAGAGGGCTGATGAGATAGCCGACCAGCCTGTCGATAATGCGCCGCGTCTGCTGGGCGTTAAATTTATCCTCATCGATGTGACGGGAATGCCGCAGGGCTTCGGTGATGGCGTTTATTGTGATTTCATTGAATAGAATTCTAAAAATATTAGGATTATATTTTTCCAGCACCTGCTTCAGATGCCAGCAGATGGCCTCACCCTCCCTGTCCGGGTCCGCGGCAAGAAGGACTCGGTCCACCTTCCCGGCCGCTTTCTGCAGTTCGCCGACGACATTTTTTCGCCCGGGGATGAGTTGGTATTGGCTTTTAAACTTGTCTTCAACATCGACTCCCAGCTTTGTTTTCGGAAGATCCCGGATATGACCCATGGAAGCCTTCACGATATAGTCTTTTCCGAGATAGCGGTTGATGGTTTTTGCTTTGGCGGGGGATTCGACGATCACCAGGGTTTTTGGCATTACAATTTCCTCTGATAGAATTTTCCGGGGCGTTGAAAGACGAGGTCTTTGAGTTCGAGGTGGAGCAGCGCGGACAACACCTCCGGAACGGACATGCGGCTGACTGTGACCAGTTCATCCACGTGAACAAGGGCATCCGGTTTCAAAAGGGAGAAGAGGCTCTGTTCGGTCCCGGTGAGCCGAACGGGAGAGGCATCGTCGAGCGTGTCTTCAAAAAGGAATTCCTGCTGGATCTCCCGGGGAAGCTCTTCCACGACATCCCTCCAGGACTGAACGGGCTTGGCTCCGAGTTTGAGAAGAGTGTTGGTCCCTTGGCTGGATTTGGATGTGATATTTCCGGGGATCGCCATCACTTCCCTGTTCTGTTCCAGCGCGAGATCGGCCGTAATCAGTGAGCCGCTTTTTTCTGCCGCCTCCGTGACCACCACCACTCGCGAAAGGCCGCTGATGATGCGGTTTCTCTGAGGAAAATGATGCCGGAGGGGAGGGGATGAGAAAGGGTATTCGGAGACCACCGCGCCTCTCTGCAGAATGGTGCGAAAGAGACCGGCGTTTTCTTTGGGATATACGGTTCCCAATCCGGATCCAAGCACGGCGACTGTTTGTCCTCCTTTTACGGCGCCCCAGTGAGCGATGGAATCGATGCCGCGGGCCAGTCCGCTGACAATGACGACCCCCCTGCGGGCCAGATTGCGGGCCAGTTGTTCGGTCACCGAACGTCCGTAGGGTGACGGCCGGCGCGTGCCTACGATGGCTACGCCCAGGCTGTTGACGGCCTCAATCTTTCCGGCACAATACAGGACAAGCGGGGGATTGTCAATTTCTCGCAAGACACGCGGATATTCCGGGTCTTTTAAAAGTAACGCAGTATATCCTTTTTTATGCAGCCATTCAATTTCTTTTTTTGCTTTTTCCTGCAGATTTCCTGAACGGATGACCGCCGTCTTTTCTGAGTCAAAACCAAGCTTATGTATTTTTTCCTCTGGACATTTGAAAAAATCCGACAGATGGGGAAAAGCCTTGCGGATGGTGTCGATCAGATAGTGATTTTCACAGAGGAGGATGCTCAGGGCGATTGAGTCGATCCGCTCCTGAGCCTCCATTCATTTTCCGCTGCGTTCCGGCGGAATGGCAAAAATAGGGACCTGGCTGTGGGCGATGACTTTTTCCGTTGTGCTTCCCAGAAAAAACCGCTCTATTTTACTCTGGACACAGGTGGAGATCACAATCAGATCATATTTGTTGCTCTGGGCGTAATCCGCAATTCCGAGAGAGGCGTTGATCGCCCTGGTTACATCTTCCTTGAGCACGATGTCTTCATGCTCCTTTTTGCGCCGGGCTTTCAACTTATCCAACACGGCGTCCATCATTTTATCGAGAATCTTTGGCGGGAACTCGTAATCGTGAAGCTCGAGCACGTGAAGAAACATCAGGGCGGAATCGAAGCCCTTGGCCAGTTTCCAGGCATAGTCCCGTTCGATGTCCTCCTGCTCAGAGAAATCGGTGGGGACGAGAATTTTTTTCATAGAAGGTTTGCGACGGCCTTTTTTTGTGAGTAGAAGGGGTACGGAGGTGTTCCTGACGACATGATTGGCAACGCTCCCGATAAAGAGTTTTTCGATGGCTGAAAGACCTTTGGATCCCATGACGATCAAGTCGGCTCCGATTTCCTCGGCCGTTTCTATGATCTTCTTGGAAGCATTTCCTTCGCTGAGGATGATATCAAAGACAATGCCCCTGGTTTTCTGTATGTCCTCCAGCTTTATCCGGGCCTCACTCTTGAATGCCGCCACCCGCTTGGAGAGTTCTCCCTGGATGACGGCCACCGTGTCGTAAAGGGCCGGGGAAAAATCAGGCGCGACATGGAGCGCGGATATTTTTGCTTTAAATGTGTCGGCGAATATCTTGGCATAGGACAGGGAATCCAGGGATTCGTCTGAAAAATCCGTGGCCCAAAGGATTTTATTGAGGAATTTTGCCATGGTTATCTCCTTGGTGATGTAAGGCTCCAGAGTATTCTAGAAGAAAAAATTCCTTCGGGCAACATTTTCATGAGAGAAGACGCCCTTATGTTCCTGTTTTTCTCAAACGGACGGAGGAAATATGGAAAAAATCCGGATTGTTGAGGTGTGGAGTGGAAATCGGACGATATTTCGAAACGCCCGGTTAATAGCCGAGGAGAATGGATCCTCCGGCGACAAAAGTCCCGGCGATCGCCATCAGTAAAAAAATGCCGCAGAAACTGATGAGATTATATACGGTCATCTCTCTCCTCCTTAAACGCCTGTCCGTTTGGCTGAAGAGGCGGGGAGTCTCACTTCAATTCGCTTGTGACGGGAGGTTTCACCGCAGGTGATGCGAATCTGAGAAACCGGGATGCCGAAGTGATCGGCAAGCATATGAATGACTTCCCTGTTGTCATCAGGGCGAGTTCCTTCAGTTCATGATGCTGTTTATTA
>JAHIPL010000002.1 GCA_018894615.1 Acidobacteriota bacterium
AAATACAGGAAGTAACATGAACATACCAGCTATTCAAATCGGATCCATCACCGCCAGTGTCCCCATCATTCAGGGTGGCATGGGTGTCCGCGTCTCTTTGTCTTCTCTGGCTGCCGCCGTGGCCGAGGAAGGCGCCATCGGCACCATCTCCAGCATCGGACTGGGGGACAAGGAGGCGTCCACAACGGATTATGAGAAAGTGTCCAGAGAAGCCCTTGAAAGTGAAATCCGGAAGGCCCGCTCTATGACGGACGGCCATCTGGCCGTCAATTTTATGGGGGTATTGAGCAATGTGGATGACCTGATTTCCGCCTCCGTGCGGGAAGGGATCAAAATCATCATCTACGGCGCCGGAATTCCGGCCAAACTTCCCTCTCTCGTCACGGATGAATCGGTCAATCTGGTTCCCATCGTCAGTTCTGACAGAGTGACGGAATTGATCCTACGCTCCTGGGACAAGCGCTATGAACGGATTCCCGATGCGCTCGTCCTGGAAGGGCCTTTGGCCGGTGGCCACCTCGGATTTTCGGAGGAACAGCTGAATGATCTGGAGAACTATTCTCTGGATGTGCTGCTTCCCACCATCCTGGAATGCATCAAACCCTATGAGGATAAGTACGGTAGAAAAATCCCCGTCATCGTCGGCGGTGGTATCTATACCGGGGCGGATATCGCCCATATGCTCAAAGCGGGCGCCAGCGGGGTGCAGATCGGGACGCGGTTCGTGTGCACGGAAGAGTGCGGCGTTTCCGATGGGTTCAAACAGGCCTATCTTGACGCGAAGGAAGAGGATATCGTCATCATCAAAAGTCCCGTCGGGCTGCCCGGCCGGGCGATCTACAACGAATTTCTCAAAAAGTTGGAGAGGGTCGATAAAATCAGATTTAAGTGTCCCTACCGCTGCCTCACAGCCTGCAAGGTGAGCACGGCTAGATACTGCATCGCCGATGCCCTGGTCAATTCCTATTTCGGAGATATGGACAACGGCCTCATTTTTTGCGGACAGAACGCCTATCGGATCAACGAAATCACCACGGTCAAGGAACTCATCGCCGAGCTTCTGGACGGAATCCGCGAAGCCTGATCGTTAGAGCGTTCTACTGCCTGTTGATTCGGCGTATGGAAAGCGGTAGACTGGGCGGTCATGTCCGATCGTGAATTGAGCCTCAAGACAATCTTTCTCTTCTGGCTGCCTCTCGCCTCCACCTGGCTGATGATGGCGGCGGAAGGACCCTTTTTGGCCGCCGTTATCGCCCGTCTGGCCGAACCGAAATTCAACCTGGCCGCCTATGGAGTGGCCTTTTCCCTGGGCATTTTTATCGAAGCTCCCATCATCATGATCATGAGCGCCTCCACCGCCCTGGTCAAGGACTGGAGCAGCTATCTCCGCCTGCGGAATTTCACCAATTTTCTCAATGCCGTCCTGACATTTTTGATTCTGCTGGTCTGTCTTCCGCCTGTTTTTCAGGTGGTCGCCGTACGTCTGATAGGCCTTCCCGCCGAGGTGGTTCGTTTGACTCAGCAGGCTGTTATTTTTCTCATCCCCTGGCCGGGAGTCATCGGATACCGCCGCTTCTATCAGGGTGTGCTCATCCGCTATCGCCTCACCCGCCGTGTGGCTTACGGCACGGTTATTCGCCTGACGACCATGGCCACAACCGCCTTTCTGGTATCACGGTTCACCGGACTGCCCGGTGCTTCCGTGGGTGCCCTTTCCCTGTCGGCCGGAGTGACTGCCGAAGCCGCGGCCAGCCGACTCATGGTTCACTCTCTTCTCCGCCGGCTGAAAGCGGAAGGCGAATCCATTCCAGCCGCCGCTCCTCTATCCTATCGATACATCACCCGTTTTTATTATCCTCTGGCGCTCACCTCGGTCTTGGCTCTTGGGGTTCAGCCTCTTGTCACTTTTTTTCTCGGCCATAGCCGCATGCCCATCGAATCGCTGGCAGTCGGACCCGTCATCAATTCCTTCGTATTCATCTTCCGCAGCATCGGTCTGTCATTTCAGGAGGTGGCGATCGCGCTGCTGGGGGAGAAGAATGAACATCTGGGGCAGATCCGGAAATTCGCCCTGATTCTGGGAGGAGGCGTTCAGCTGGCCTTCCTCCTTGTCGCTTTTTCCCCGTTTGCTTATGTCTGGTTTCATGACATTTCAGGGCTTTCCATCGAACTGGCCCGGTTTTCCCTTCTTCCGACCCGGATTCTGGTCTTGATTCCCCCTCTGACTCTCCTTCTTTCCTTTCAGAGGGCCTATCTCGTCAACAATCAGCGGACAAAACCGATCACGACCGCCACCCTTCTGGAGGTCGGAGCGATTGTGCTGGTTCTTCTCGTCACACTGAGGGGCTTCGATCTGGTGGGGATCGTCGGTGCCGCCCTTGCTCTCATGATCGGTCGGGTTCTGGCTGTGACCTATCTGGCTGTGCCGGTCCGGGTCGTTAGATCCCTCCGATAGGATGCCGCTCATAGCCGACGAACTCGTCCCCTGGCTCAAGCGGACTCGGGACCCCTGGCTGTACAGGCTATGAACCTGGGAGCGGGAACGTCTCCTGTGCCGGAATTCCAATGATTGCATATCACGAATGAATGTGATAAGTTCTTTGTAATTCTGAACGGGGGGAACTATCTTTGTGTTCCTGTTCTGCTTATAGAAAGGGGGAAATAATGTCACTGCGCGCAAAAATATTTACAGCAGCCATTGGACTGTTCGTCATTTGGATGTGTTTGCTCCTGTTCCGGCGAGAACCCATCGAACTGGATCTTACGAACCGGGTGACATCCTCCCTCAGCGAAGCCGCCTTCATTGGGGTGGAGGTGACTTTTGAGGGGAGAGATGGGGCACTTTCAGGTCAGGTGGA
>JAHIPL010000133.1 GCA_018894615.1 Acidobacteriota bacterium
GACAGGCTGGAGAGCGACATCAAGCTCATCTGGGCCGTCGCATCCAACTGCCTCATCAACCAGCACGGCAATATCAACCGCTCCGCAAAGATCCTGGCCGACGAAAGCCGGGTGGAATTTCTGGCCGTTCAGGACAATTTTCTCACCTCTACAGCCCGTTTCGCGGATCTTCTTCTTCCGGCCTGCACCCAGTTCGAAACCTGGGGGCTGGAGGACGGCTGGAAATACGGCGACGAGGTCATTTTAATGCCTCAAATCGTCGATCCTCCCTTTGAAACCAAAAGCGATTACAGGATCTGCGCCGATATCGCCGCCCGTCTCGGACTTGAAGAGGCCTACACCAGGGGAAGAAGTGAGCGGGAGTGGATTGAATGGATTTTTAATCAGTACCGCCGGACCCGATTTCCGGACCTCCCCCCGTTTGATGAACTGCTGGAATCCAATGCCGGAGTCTATTCCGTGCCCGTCAAGAATCCTACCGTGGCCTTCACCGATTTCCGCCGTGACCCGAAGCGGTTTCCCCTTCCCACTCCCTCCGGAAAGATCGAAATATTTTCTAAAAAGCTCTTTGATCTGGTGGATCCCGTCCACATCCCGGCCGTTCCAAAATACATTCAGGAGTGGGAGAGCCCCTTCGGACCCGAAGCCGAACACTATCCTCTGCAGTGCATCGGCCACCATTACATGCCCCGAGTTCACTCCACATTGGATAACGTGGACTGGCTTCAGGAGGCCTTTCCACAAAGGGTGTTTATCAATCCCGTTGATGCCGAACTCCGTCGTATCAGGGAGGGAGATCGCGTGCGTGTTTTTAACGACCGGGGGATAACGATTCTGCCCTGCCGCATCACCCTGCGCATTCGTCCTGGCGTGGTTGCCCTTCCCCAGGGAGCATGGTGGAAACCGGACAAAAACGGTGTCGATCACGGCGGATCGGTCAATGTCCTCTCCTCCGAACGATGGACTCCCTACGCCTTCGGAAATGCGCAGCACACCATCATGGTCCAGGTGGAGAAAGCCTCCCGCCGCACAACCGACGCAAGGAGGCGCGAACAGACATGACCGAACAATACGCCTTCTTCTTTAACGCCGCCGCATGCTCCGGCTGCAAGGCCTGCCAGATGGCCTGCAAGGACAAACACGATCTCGCCATCGGCATTCTCTGGCGCCGCGTGTACGAAATCGCGGGCGGCAGCTGGAAGCAAAAGGAAGGAGTCTGGATCCCCGAGGTGGCGGTTTTTAATCTCTCCATCGCCTGCAACCACTGCCGAAAACCGCTCTGCCTCGAAGCCTGCCCGACCCGAGCGATTTTCAAGAGAAAAGACGGAATCGTTCTTTTCGATGAGGGCAAATGCTCGGGGTGCCGGTACTGTGAATGGGCCTGTCCCTACAGCGCGCCTCAATATGATTCACTAAAAGGAGTCATGACCAAATGCCATTTCTGCTATGACAGGATTGACAGGGACCAACCTCCGGTCTGTGTTACCGCCTGTCCCCTGCGGGCCCTGGATTTCGGCGAATTAAAAACTCTGCAAAAAAAATACGGAACGAATGACACCGTCTATCCACTTGCAGACCCGGCCCCGGCCGAGCCGGCCCTGATCATTCAGAAACATCACAACACGGATCTGGCCCGGCGAGTGAAGGCCGTACTCTCCAACCGGGAAGAGGTGAACCATGCAGACAAATGAGTGGCCGCTCGTTCTGTTCACCCTGCTCTGCCAGACCGCCGTCGGTGTTTTCCTGGTGTCGGAACTTCTGACGGCCGCCGCCGTCCGGCGAATGGAAATGGCGGAAGTCCTTCCCCTGAGCGCTTTCCTTCGGCTGAGCATCCTTCTGATCACCCTGGCGGCGGCGGGGATTTCCTTTTTTCATCTGGGCCGGCCTCTGAACGCCTTCCGCACCCTCGGCAATCTCAGCACATCCTGGCTCAGCCGGGAGATTCTTTTTCTGCTGATTTTTGCAGCCTGTACCGTCCTTTTACTGGGAATGGCGAGCCTCGCGCCCCGGGCCCTTGCCGTTGCACGGCTTTTTCAGGTAACGGGAGGACTTGCGGGGCTCCTCCTCATTTTTACCATGTCCCGAATCTACATGCTGCCCGCGGTTCCGACGTGGAATTCCATGTTCACCCCCCGCCTTTTTTTCAGCAGCACACTTCTTCTGGGGACAGCCGTCACCGCCGCTCTCTGGGCCGTCCGGCTGCACGCGGTCAACCCGGAGCTCTCGTCCGGGATCACCGCAATCTGGTACCGAAAAACGTCCCCGCTGCTGGCCGGATTGACCGCCGGCTTTCTTCTGATTTCCATTCTTCTGACCGTACTTTTTGCTCTCCGCATGCAGAAATTCCAGTCCCTCCTTCAGGCATCGGAACGGCTCTTTCCCTCCCCAGGAATTGTCCTTCTTTTCCGCATTCTGCTTCTTTTGACCGCCGTTGTTTTGGCCGCCGTCCTTTTTCTGCGCGTCAGATCGGAGGCGGATTCCCTCTCCCCTCTCCTCGCCCCCTGGCTGATTCTCCTGGGCCTGATCATCACGGCGGAGGTTCTGGGCCGGCATTTGTTTTACAACGTTTTCACACGTACGGGCGGCCTTTAAACCCGCCCATCTAAACCGGAAGGGAAGCCATGACACAGCGACAACAACCGGAAGGAATTCAGGCCGAGGTGTATGCCGCCTTTGGACTCTGTTTCCGTTTTCTCAGCCAAGCCTATCTCGAGCCCCCGGACGAAAAATGGCTGACCAGGGTCAAGGAGGATGACATGTTCTCGGAATGGCCCCTGCCGGGCCGGGAACAGATGGCGGAGGGCCTTCGCCGCATGCAGGCTTATTTCTCGGATTGGAGTCCGGCCGATCTCGATCATCTGAAGGAGGATTTCACCCGTCTGTTCATCGGACTGGAGTCCACCCTCGCCCCTCCCTATGAATCCGTTTACATCGGACGGGATCAAATTCTCTTCGATCAGAGCACCCTGGTCATTCGCGATGTGTACGCCCGATTCGGCCTGGAGATCAGCAATCGGGGCGCCGAACCGGAAGACCACATCGGTTATGAACTGGAATTTGTCTCGCTTCTTTGTCAAAAAACAGTCGATGCCCTCAACTCCGAAGACCGGCCGGGCGCCGACACATTTCAACAGGCTGCTTTGGAGTTCACCCGGAACCATCTTCTGAACTGGATTCAACCCTTCACCGAAAAAGTCATCGCGGCGGCCCGAACCGATTATTTCCGGGGTGTGGCCCATCTGACATGCGGGACGGCCGCTATGTTCGATGAGCTGATCAAGGCCGAATAAAGGGAAGGCCCCATTGGTGCCGGTGAATCGTCAGCCGCGATTTCGTTTCAAATAATCCTCATAGTCGCGGGGTGTGTTCAGGCTTTGAAGGGAAGAGCAGTCCTCAAGGACGGTATAATACGTCCGCATCCGCTCAAAGAGAGGAAGGAGAGATCGCTCTCCGGACCCAAGCAGGGCGGTCATGGCAGGAAGGCACGTTCGGGAATAAAAGGCAAAAAGCGGCTCCAGCCGACCGCCGGGACAGCAGGGCACGACGACATCGAAATCGGGAGCACGGCCGGCCATTTGCCTCAATGGATCGATCGTCACATCGGGCATGTCGCAGGCGACGACGGCATTGTGCTCCGTGTATGAGACGGCCAGCGCGCTGCGAATCCCCTCCATCGGTCCGAGGTCGGGTGTACCGTCCACAACCTTTCGCCAGGGAAAAAAATCAAAACCGCCGTCCTGTCCGACACTGAGGAGCACCTCATCAAAAAAGGAACCAAGCCGGCCGATCACCCGTTCGATCAGGGTGTCGCCGTCGACCGTCAACAGGGCTTTGTCCTTTTTCATTCGCCGGCTTCCCCCGCCGCAGAGGACGATGAGAGTGATCGGCTCTCCTCCGCAGCAAAGTTTTTCAGACATGTCTCCATCTTAGGCCATCGGCAAAAAAAAGACAAAACAGGCACCCGGCGATCCTTGGATGGGGGGTCATGTCTCTCCGTTTGACATTCCTTTTCTCTCATTCGATAATGATTTAATCATTCATATCTCATGAACATCAAACAAGATCTGCACAGGCTTCTCTCCCCGGTTTTTTCCGAACTGCTGAAAGATATCCGGGAGTTCATCATCCATTCGGAGACAGGTGAAGATTCCGTTTCATCCCGCGAATCACACGGATTTTTATGGGAACACACCCTCCATGTCGCGGCGTACACTCTCAAGATCTGTCGATTTGAAGAGATCGAGCCCACAGCGCCGGTTCTGACCGCACTTTTTCATGATGCCGGCAAGTTTGCGGAAGGACACATACACGCCGACGAACTTCCCGAAGAGGAGGGGGCCGCAGCCATCGCCGAATTCTTTCTCAGGAAAGCCAGGGCGGACGGGCAACTGGTCCACACCGTCCTCGAAGCGCTCAGGGGCCTCTACCGCGAAGAAGGAAAACCTAATCGTATCACAGACATCGTCCATGACGCCGATTTCCTCGCAAAATCGGGCCGCCTGGGCCTTTTCACTTTTTTCACGAAAGCGGCTCTCCGGGGCAAAAACCTTAAAAATTCCCTGCTGGAAGACGCTTCCAAGGAATTGACTTACGCCGACGCCCTGACAGGCAATATGCGCACAGCCGCCGGTAAACAGATGGCGGAAAAAAAAAGACGCTTCACTCTGGATTATTTTCAGTCGCTCTTTCTGGAATTGAAAAAGGACGGAATTGCGGACTTCACCATCCGTGATGTGTCCGTTCCCTGTCCGAATAAAACGCGGGGGAAGCTTCGGATCAAACTCGTCCTTCCCGAAACCTGCCCTGGCTGCGGCGGGAGCTGGACCATCGATTACGGTATCGAACCGGGGCTCAAATGCCGCAAGCTGACGGCCTCCATCCGCTGCCCGTTCTGCGCCTCGAACCGCTCCATTTCCTTCTGCCTGCCTGAAATTTCCGCCTGTAAATAAAATCCGGATTCAGGATACGTTGTGGCTGGGCATCGAGGAACTGAAAACGGGGAATACAACCAAAACACCCTTGAAGTTCTTGCGGTATTGGTATAAATGATAAGCGGATAATAAAACACAGAACGAAGGACGAGTGCCGGGAGTGGAAAATAACAGGGAAGCGGACTTGGACAAACGGAGAGATGGACAAATGATTTTTTTGAACAGGAAAGAGATGGAAGAGGCCGCATCGGCGGCGGACATCATCGGGGCCGTCGAACAGGCGTTTGTTCATTATGAAAGAAACACCTTTCAACAACCGGAACGGCTGCACGCCGAGGCCAACGGAGGGACGCTGCTGCTCATGCCCTGTTTTACGGAAGAGGTGTTCGGCACCAAGGTCATTTCACTGTTCCCCGACAATCCTCTAAAAAACCTTCCCGTCCTGAACGGGCTTATGATCCTGAACGAGGGATCGACCGGACATCCGCTGGCCCTGCTCGATGGGGCGGCGCTGACGGCCCGCCGCACGGCGGCGGTGGGGGCTTTGAGCATCCGCCACATGACGATGAATACCATTCGGTCCGTAGGAGTTGTGGGCGCCGGCTTTCAGGGGCTTCATCAGGCGCTTTTCGCCTGTGAGGTGAGATCCGTTTCGAAGGTGCTGGTGTACGACATCTCCGGAAAAAGAATGATCGATTTTGAAAGGCAGCTTGCAGCGCACCGGCCTCATTTGAAAATCACCCGGTGCCGAAGCGCTGCGGAACTGGTGGAACGGTCGGAGGTGGTGATCACAACGACGACGTCCCGGGCCCCGGTTCTCCCCGACGACGCCGAACTGCTGACGGGGCGGCACTACGTCGGCATCGGTTCCTATCAACCGGATGTGCGGGAATTCCCCCCGGCTTTATTTTCCGTCATCGAAGAGGTCTTTGTCGATACGGCACACGCGCTCAGGGAATCGGGCGATATCAAGCAGCCGCTCGAAGAGGGCCTCATCCAAAAAAACAGGGTTCACACCTTCGGAAAGCTGGTCACCGGGGACATCCCCTCCGATCCTCTTCGCAAAAAAACGACCTTTTTCAAGAGCGTGGGCATGGCCCTCTTCGATCTGATGGCGGCCTCCATCATTCACCGCCGAGCGGTTGAAAAGGGACTCGGGACGACGCTTTCCTTATGAACCCCGCGCCTCGGACTCCTCGCCGCCGTCACTCCTTGTGAGAAGGAAGCTCCAGCCCGTATCCCTGTTTTCTGTCGGCGATCCTAAGCTGGAAGGCAAGAAAGATGGAGATGACCCCCAGGACAACGAGCATCAGAATAGGAAGGGTGTAGTTGTAGGCGGCAACCTCCCCGGTGGCCCTCATCTCCTCTAGCCTTGCGGACACATCAGCCGGGGATAGGCCCTGAGCCACCAAGGTGTCCCTCACGGATTGGACCTGAGCAACAACCTTGGGATTGGCCACATCCAACACCTTTCCGATACCCCAGTAGAATACCGAGAGCCCGTAATTCTGAATGGTGAACATGGTGGCGTAGGCAGTCCCCAGTCGTTTTTCATCCACGATTCTGGCGACCGACGGCCACATGGCAGCCGGAACGAGAGAAAAGGCCACTCCCATAGCCAGCAGTCCCGAGTAGCCGAGAAGGACGGAGTTCATCAGGGACAGAGTGACGTGGGCGTAAATAAGCAGCACCGATCCAAGAATCATGACCGTCGCCGCTTTCCCCTTTTTATCCACCATGCGGCCGAAAATCGGGGTAAAAAGAATGGTGCCCAGCGGGATCAGGCCTGCCACCTTGGGGCCGTTCTGCAGGTAGGCCATGATTTTCTGCCAAAGGGTCATACCTCCCAGATCCGGCATGGACAAGGTGAATCCGAATTTATTCACCAGCAGATCAGGAGCATATTGAAGAAAGGGGAAAACCGCTGAATAAAAAGCCACGCAGAGGAGGGCGATAAAAATAAAGGAGCGGTTGGTGAGTAGGTCGATGACGTCGCGGAAGTGAAATTTGTCCTGTGCTTTTTCCTCCTGGGTCTCGGCCATCTGCTTGTCGAGTCTGACATCAAACATCAGGTAGGCCAGGAACAGGATGGTGCCCAGCAGGATGATGGAGGCGGCCGTGATCAATCCGATATGCAGCTTTCCGTCGGCGATGTCCAGGCCGAAGGAAATGGCCATAAAACTTCCCATGCGGCCGACAACGACGTTCAGCCCCATGGCAAAGGCCAGTTCCTTGCCTTTGAACCACTTGACGATGGTCCTCTGTATAAGAACGCAGGTCGTCTCCAATCCGACCCCGAAGAGGATTCGTCCGGCGATCATGGAGATGAGCATGGCCGACTTTCCGTGGCCGAACCATCCCATACTGCCGAAGGCAACCACAAAGGCGCCGACCGTGGCGATGACGGCCAGAATAATTCCCGTCTTGCGAATGCCCCAGCGATCGAGCGCGATGCCGCCCAGAATGATCATCAGAGCCAGGTTGGCCCAGGTTGTCGAACTGATGAGAAGACCGAACTGGGAACTGGTGAATCCCAGCTGGCTTTCGAACATCCCCTTCAGGGGACCGAGGGCGTCCTGGAACCAGTAGGTTCCGAACATGAGTATACTGATCATGCCCAGGACAGAAAATCGGACTGCTGCCGAATCTTTCAGTAACTTCTTTACTTTTTCCATGGAATTTCTCCGTTTGATGTTGGATGTGAGATATGCCTCATATTGTTTTGGTATTATAAAAAAAATGAAGGGCTTAATTCAAAGTATTTTTTTCAATAATCTTCATTAAAACACTTATTTTGCCTATTTCAGCAAAATAAAGTAGAATCCCCTCAACAATTTTAGAGGGAGAGGACAATGCATGCATTAATCAAAAGGTTGAAACCGGTTTGTTGGAGTCTTTTCACATTTGGCCTCATGACGCTTCCGCTGTCGGCTCAGGGAGGACAGACCCCCAAAAAACCCCCGACATTTTTTGAGTTTCTCCTGCGGCCCAAGTTCATCACCATGTTCGTCATCGCCGGGATCGCCCTTTTTCTGCTTCTATCGAAGCGGATGAACAGCCGTATCAAGGTGACCATTCTTCTGCTTTCGACGTTCCTCTACGGGATCGCCGCCAATCTCCCGCTCAAGCTGTTTGCTTCCTTTTCCATGCACCCCTCTCCCATCTGCTCCGTTGCCAAGGCGATGCTGTACGGTTTTCGCATCCCGATGATCGTGTCTCTGGCCGTCATCCTGTTCCTCACTCTCGTCGGCCCAAAACTGTTCTGCGGTTGGATTTGTCCGGTCGGAGCGACTCAAGAACTCATCGGCATGGCGGCCGACAAGATGAAGATCAAACGTTTGCCCTGGAATTTCAGACTTTCCCAGTTCATCCGGGTCGGAATTTTTCTTCTATTTCTCTTTGTGAGCGGGACGGCCATCCTGCACATCGTCAATCAGGGGACAGTTGTTCCCATTGCTTTATACGATTACGTCAACGCCTTTCACGGTTTTGAGATCACGCTGCAGAAAACGCTTCTGGACAACATCATTCACTTTCTTCCTTTCATTCTGACCGTCGTGCTGTCTTTCAAACTTTACCGTCCGTTCTGCTATCTCGTTTGCCCCATCGGCCTGCTCACCAATCTGGTCGAGCATTTCGCCATTTTCCGGATCACACTCGTAAAGCCCCCCTGCAACGACTGTTCCATCTGTGAAAAAAAATCCCCCTGCCCGACGGTTCCGGAAATCATGAAGGAAGCGGTTGTGCGGCCTGACTGCTTCGCCTGCAACATCTGTGTCGACTGCTGCCCAAAATCCTCACTTGAATTCGGCACGCAGCTTGTCAGGGAAGAGAAGGAATAACGGGGTCTATCCGGCTCAGAGGCAGCAGGCGACCGACCTCTGCTCTTCGATCCAGAGTGTCCAGGCCTGCTTGCGGGGAAAAAACATGAACAGCAGGAACAGGGAGACAAAGAGCAGAACATAAAAATCCCTGTTGTATCCTCCGATGAGGAACAGGACAAGACCAAGCAGTGCGGGAATCTCGGCCAGGGCGAACGTCAGGATGGTTGTGCGGAACATCTTGAGTGCCAACTGCCTCACATCGCCCTTCTGACCGCTCCGCAGCAGATATCCCCGCAGGAGCCGGATGGCGATCACCTGAAGCGCGGCGGCGATGTAGATGACATACCGAAGCCCGGCCTTTCCTTCGATTTCCACAAAACCCTGGAACGGCTCGAGTCGGGACCGAATGATTTCGACGATCACGAGATAAATAAAAAGGCTGGCTAAAAAAGCGGAGGCCGTGATCACAGCCGCCCGAAAAAAACGGTTGATATCGGTGGATTGATTCATGGGTGAAGTCCTCTTATCATTTGAATGATGATTCGTCTCTCAAAGCAGACCTGCCGGCCTGACGTCACTGGGTGATCGTGAACCAGGCGTTCATTCGGCACTGATAGTTGTTGGAGCGGATGCGGGCCTGATCGGGATGAACATCACCGATGCAGAGAAGATAACGTTGTCCCTTCTCAAAAAAGAGACCCTCCTTGGCCTGCATGGTGGCCGTGTATTTGCCGGTGCCGTCCCGAGAGGTTCTGATCCAGCCTTCGGACAAAAAAGCGCCGGCCTCATCGGTGATGATGTGATAGAGAGATTCCTGTGAAAATTGCACCCGGATCTCGAAGGTGATGGCTTCAGGTGAAAAAGCTGTGATGGAGATAAACTGCGGAGGAATTTTGGGGCCGCGGGAAATGTTGAGTTCGGTTTGCCCTCCTCCTGTCGCGCAACCGCCGAAGATGAGAAAAATGACCGACAAAAGGACAATCACCCTTGTTTTCATGATAAACCCCTTTCATGGGATGATCATTTTGAACCATTGTATTGTAGCAGATTTTTGGAATCAGGTCTTTATGTCAAATTTTGGGGTCAGGCCTTGATTTTATACATTTTTCCAAATATATTATCTCTTCCTAATTAGGGATATTTTATTAAGCTAAATTCGAGAAGACTGCAACGTTAAATGTATAATTTTGTGGCCTGACCCCAAAAATTAACGTTGGACGCGGCCGCTTTTGTCGCCTGAGGCAAGCCGGTTGACCTCGTCGGCGGAAACCAGGTTAAAGTCTCCCTTTATGGAGTGTTTCAGGCAGGCGGCGGCGACACCGAATCGGAGCGCATCCTCATCCGTTTTCCCGCTGAGAATCCCAAAAATCAATCCGGCTGCAAACGCATCGCCCGAACCGACCCGGTCCGTGATCCTGACCCTGATAGGGGACGTGGCCAGGAACTCTTTCTCATTCAGCAGGCAGGCCGACCAGTTGTTCTCCGAAGCGGAAAGGCTCTCCCGAAGGGTTACGGCCACCTTTTGAAAACCGAACATTTTTTTGAGATCCTGAGTCAGCTTTTTATATCCTTCCGCATCCAGGTGCCCGGATTCCACATCCGTTTTTCCCGCTTCGATTCCGAAAATCCGGGTCGCATCCTCCTCATTTCCCAGACAGACATTCACGAAAGACATCAGGGGAGACATGACATCCCTGGCTTCATCGGAACTCCAAAGCTTGCTGCGGAAATTCAGGTCGACGCTGACGGGAATACGGCGTGCCGCAGCGACCGCCAGAGCCTCTTTCAGACAATCGGCCACATTGGGTCCGAGAGCGGGCGTGATGCCCGTCCAGTGAAACCAGGCCGCATTCTCTAGGATGGATTCCCAGTCAAAATCACCCGGGCCCATCTCCGAAGCCGAGGAACCGGCTCGATCATAGACCACTTTTGACGGACGGGGACCGGACCCGTGCTCCAGATAATAGATTCCCAGCCGCTGCCCTTTCCGGATGATGCAGCCGGTGTCGACGCCGAAGGATCGAAGGGAAGAGAGGGCATTCTCGCCGAGATCGTTATTGGGAAGCGTGGAGACAAACACGACGTCCATTCCGAATCCGGCCAGGGAAACCGCCACGTTGGCCTCAGCTCCGCCGAAATGAAGATCCAGCCGGCCGGCCCGCTGCAGCCGTTCTCCCGAAGGCGTTGACAAACGTCCCATGATTTCGCCGAAACAGACAACACGCGGACGTCCGGGACTGATTCCCAAAACAGGAGATGTTTTTTTCACCGGAACCGCAGTCCGCCCCGGATTCAATATGTTTTTCCATGCAAGTATCTCGTCCCTGGTTTTTTTCGGGTCATCCGGAAACTGCATCAATTCGGAACCGCAGAAGATCCCGCGAGGATTCGATAGAACGGCCCGGGGCAGGGTTTCCCGCGTCAGGCCGCCCGTATAGACAAACTGCACATCCTTGAAGGGCCCGCTCCAGGCAGAAACGAGCATCAGATGAGAGGTTTTCCCTGAAAAAGCCGGAAACAATTTATAGATCCACTGATAGGGATACCGTTTTTTCAGTTCATCCAGGGTGCATCCGTATCCGGCCGCCTTTCTGACAAGCTGCTTGCCTACATCGGACAAACCGCCGGGAACGCACATCACGTCTTCTTCCACGCAAATATCCACCACATCGGGAATGTAATCGGCGGACACCACGCCCGCGGCCCCGGCTCCGATCGCCGCCTGCGCCTGAGCCTTTGTCAGCACGGTCCCTGCCAGGATGAGGGCTTCCGGATGCGCCTGCAGAACGGCTTTGATCCCCTTTTCGGCCCACAGGGACCGGAAAGCGATTTCTAGGACCACCCCTTCCTCCCGGCAGATGCGATAGGCGCTCAGGCACTGCTCCACTCTTTTCGGACTCAGAAAAGCGATCAGCCGGCTTTTCTTCATCTCCTCAAAAAGACGCAGGGAGCGGCGGCCCGCTGTCATTTTATCCTCCGGTTGGTTCTTCATGTTCACTTCCTTACGTTGATATGGCATGGACTCCCCGGCCCATCATTCCGTCAATTCTGTCAAAGCCTGCGGATATTCATCCCACCGCTGATTTCAAACACGGATCCTGTGGAAAATGCGAACGCGCCTGAGGCCAGGGCGGCCACTGCTCTCCCGATATCCTCGGGGAATCCCCACCGTCTCTGCGGGACAAGCCCTTCCTCGATGAGGGCGTCATATTTGCTTTTGACTGCCGCCGTCATATCCGTGCGGATGATACCGGGGCGAATCTCGAAGACGGGGATGGCGGACCCGGCCAGACGGTCGGCAAAAAGCCGGGCCGTCATGCTCAGAGCCGCCTTAGACACGCAGTACTCAGCCCTGTTAGGCGAAGACACCTCGGCGGAGACGGAAGTGATGAATACAATGCAGGGGGAAGCGGCCGCATCCTCATCCCGGTTTTTCCGGCGGAGCATTTCCTTGGCCGCCTTTTGCGTCAGGAAAAAGGCACCCCGGGCGTTGATGGACATCACCCGGTCATAACTTTCGGGCGTGGTGTCCAGAATATCCATTCTCTTGAGGGGAGCGACGCCGGCATTGTTGATCAGGACGTCCAGGCGGCCGAATTCGCTCAGAACACGGCGCAGGAGGTCGTCATGCGAACCCAGTTCCGCGATGTCTCCTTCAAGAGGCAAAAAACGTTTCCCTAGTCTCTCCACGCCCGCCTTTACTTCAAAAAGCCCCAAGTTCCGGTTTTCCGGTTCATACAGGACATCCACACCGGCGATATCAAATCCATTCTCCGCCAGGGAAAGGGCGATGCCGCGGCCGATTCCCTGTCCAGCCCCGGTGATGAGTGCCAGAGGTGTTTTTCCCATCCAAGTTCCTCTCATGTTAAAATCGGATTTATTCTATCATAAATCCAAGAGGAAGGGATTCTTTCCTCTCCATTTCTCCTCTATGGATTGAAGCCGCCATATCCCTTACAATAGGATGTGTATCCGGATGATCCTTTGAGATAAACATCCCGGTCCCCTCTATCGTATGCGTAACGTAAACCCTGACAATGGAAGATAACGCCGTCATTCAAAACTGCCTCCAGGGGGACAGGGAGGCGTATGGAATCATCGTGAACAGATACAGAAACAATCTTTTGGCCATGGCCCGGAGCATCCTCGGAAACGCCGAGGAGGCCCTGGACGCCACCCAGGAAGCCCTGCTGCAGGTTTACACCCACCTGGACCGCTTCGATCAGTCCCGCAACTTCCGCACATGGCTGTTTTCCATCACGTATAAACGCTGCCTCGACCGCATCCGCGGCAAAAAAACATGGAGAAAAGCCATGACCGAACTGCAGACAACGGGAAACAATCCCGGATACTACGAGGAGTCATTCCCCACCTTCGATGAAGACGGCCCTGTCCACCAAGCCCTGTCTCATCTTCGGACCAAGGAGCGGACGGCGCTTGTCCTCCGTGTGGTTGCGGACTACAGCTCGGCGGAGATCGGAGAGATCCTAAAGTGCTCCGAAAACACGGTTCGGGTCCATGTGTTCAACGCCAAGCGCAAACTAAAAAAACAATTGGGAGAAATCGCTCATGTGTAAGTTTTACAACCTGTTGTACAGGCTCTTGCCCGTCAGGCGGATTCAGGCCTGGGTGATCGACCGGCATTTCTCCCGCTGCCCGCTTTGCGGTCTGAATGAAAAGGAGGGAATCCGCCTGGACGGACTGTTGCGCCGCGCCTTTGCCCCCCACAAAAGCGACTCTTTACTCTGGCCCGGTGTCCGCAGCCGTATGGATAAAATCTGTTTCGTCGGCCCGTCTCACCGTTTTCCCCTCAAATCCTTCCGTTTTCCCGCCTGGCGATGGGCGGCGGCGGGGCTGGCTCTTCTTTTTATCCTCGGGCTCAACCAGCTTGTTTTTCATCCGCCCGAACATTTCGGCCCGGCCGCCGACGGGCAGCACAGCCGGGTCAAGATCAACTACGCCAAAATCAAGGGAAAAAATGCCAAAACCCATGTGTATCAAACATCACAAAGGTCCTATATTCTTTTCCTGGAAACGGACAAGAACGGGGGCTGATATGAAAATAATCATCCTGAGCTCTCTGATTCTTTTTCTGCTCGCAGGACCCGCGGTGGGGGGGGCGGAAGAGAAGGCTTTCCTCATTCAATCCCGCCTGTTCATGGGAAGCCGCGGAGTGGATTTTCCCGTCCCCGGAGTCATCATTTCCTCGTCATCCCAGTCTCTGGAACCTGTTCTCAGCGAAAATCTTCTGGAAGCGGAACGCCGGGATATCATCCTGATTCAAAGGGAACTGAACGGCATCTACCAGCTGGAAAACGTTCAGCACCTGGGCACGTCCAATCTCCTCTGGGATGGAAAAACCAAGAGCCTGAGCAGCACCATCTTCCTCAACGACCAGGCCATCCCGATCAATCTGTCGCCCACCCTGGTCTCCGGAAAAAACATCAATCTCCGCATCGAGATCTTTGAATTCAAGGGAGATGCGGGCCGGAAACAGAAAATGAATCCCACGCCGACCCCCCTTCAGGACAAGGCCTACGCAGGAAGCGAAGCCAAACTTCTGGACACTGAAATCATCATTCAGACGGAGGAACCTTATATCCTCGGATTCCCCTCCAATGGAAAGACCTACTTTTTATCCGTGCTCATTTCCGAAGAACGGTCTGGTGCGCTCCTGGGACGAAAATTCCGGGGCAACATCAGGGAGATCAGCATCCTCAAACCGCCCGAACCCGTCCATCTGGTGATTCCGGAATACCCCGACGAATGCATTGAAAAAAAGATCGAAGGAAAGGTCATCCTGGAGGTCAGCACGGACATCTTCGGAAGAGTGGTTGAAGCGCGGATCGTCCAGTCCGCCCATCCCCTTCTTGACCTCAGCGCCAAAAAAGCCATTTTGGAATCGACATACAAACCCGTCAAAAAAGGCCGGCGAGCCGTGCCCGTTGTGTTCAACGTGATCGTCGATTTCCAGTGGCCCCATGAAAAAAAGGCACCATAACCGCACTTTTTTTGCTTTCATCTGATCGGAGCCGACCGCAGCGCTCTGATCAACCGAGTGACAGGATTGGACGGGAGGGAATAAATTCAGAGGATGATGTCGTTTTGGGGACATCTCACGGCATCTTTTTAATTCCTATAAAGAATATATATTTTATTGATTTCATTTTTATGATGATTATAATATACTTTCAAAAAATTTAGAAAAATGAAAAAAATTCTGGACATTATTCCCGAACAGGTTAAACGGCTATTAATCCCAGTTTCTATCCTCATTTTGTCATTCATTTTATTGAGATCCTTTCTAATCCCACCTGATTTCGGAAAATATGGACATTACAGAGCTTCTGCCGTCGATGAGATCGCTGCAAAGGATATAAAATACATCGGGCAAGAAGCCTGTGAGGACTGTCATGATGATGTCGTCGCGAAAAAGAACATGTCCTATCACAGAAACGTGATGTGCGAAGTGTGCCATGGCCCGTCTGCTGCACACATCGAAGATCCGGATGGCAATAAACTTTCTGCACCGCGTGAAAGGGGTTATTGCCCGCTCTGCCATGAGTATATCCCTGCCAGGCCAACCGGATTCCCCCAGATTGTCTCGGAATCCCACAATCCTATGAAAGCCTGTATTGCCTGTCATGATGCTCATGATCCCGCGCCTCCTGAGGTTCCAAAAGAATGCGAGGCCTGTCATGCAGAAATCGCACGGACAAAGGCCGTTTCCCATCATATGGAGGTCTCATGCACCAGGTGCCATGAGACCTCAGAAGAGCACAAAGTCGACCCACGGAATTTCCGTCCTTCCAAACCAATGACAAGAGAGTTTTGTGGGAGCTGTCATGCTCAAAAGGCGGACGCTTCCAAGGAATTAACAAGGATCGACCTGGCAACGCACGGTGAAAGGTACGTCTGCTGGCAATGCCATTATCCCCATCTGCCTGAATCAAAATGAGTTGACGATATGAATATAAAACGAAGAGAATTTCTCGAGCGCCTCGCCATGTCATGCCTGTCTGTATCCTTTCCCAGTCTTCTCGCGGCAAAGGACAATAAAAATAATTCTATCCTGGATGGAAGTTACGATCCTCAAAGTCACTCTTGGGGAATGGGAATCATGATCGACAAATGTATTGGATGCGGTCGCTGTGCAAATGCATGTAAAATGGAAAATAATGTACCGCAGCTTCCTTTTTATTTCAGGACTTGGGTGGAAAGGTACATCATCTATGAGGGAGGAGAAGTCGTAGTCGACAGCCCAAATGGCGGTGTGGATGGATTCAAGCGCCGCATCCATGACAAAAAGATCCTCAGAAGTTTTTTTGTACCCAAGCTATGTAACCAGTGTGACAAACCCCCATGTGTTCAGGTCTGTCCTACAGGAGCTACCTTCAGGACAAAAGATGGAGTCACCCTGGTCGATTCGAAATACTGCATCGGTTGTGAATACTGCATCCAGGCATGTCCTTATGGAGCCAGGTTTCTTGACCCTCAAACCCGCGTCACTGAAAAATGCACTTTCTGTTATCACCGGATAATAAAAAACATGCCGCCCGCTTGTGTCGAAGTATGCCCCACTCAGGCCCGTGTTTTCGGTGACAGAAAAGCCCACGCCAGCCCTTTAGTCAGATTTATGCGAATGAATAAAATACTGGTTCTCAAACCATATCTCAACACAGAACCCGCTGTATTCTATGCCGGATTAGATATGGAGGTTAGGTAGTTTGGAACATCTCGCCGCACATTTATGGCCTATCCTCGACCAGATTCAAGGCTACATTTATCCAAACGAAGTCGAATTATACTGGCGTGTCTTAATCGTAATCTATCCGTATATCACCGGCCTTGTCGCCGGCGCATTTATCCTCGCTTCATTAGTAAAAGTGTTCAACGTCAAAGAACTTCAGCCTACTTACCGGCTGTCCATGCTCACAGCACTCGCTTTCCTGATAGTCGCCCCCATGCCTCTTTTGTTTCATCTTGGGCATCCTGAAAGGGCTTTTGAAATATTTCTTACTCCAAACCGAAGTTCTGCGATGGCCATGTTCGGATATGTATACATCTGGTATCTCATGGCGGTTCTGCTCCTTGAAATTTGGTTCGACTATAGGAAGGATCTGATCCTTTGGAGCCAACAAGGAAAGGGGCTGAAGAAGTGGATCCAAAAGTTAATCACTCTATTTTCGAAAGATATTTCAGAAAAGGCACTCAAGTTCGATAAAGCCGCCGTCAAAGTCATAACAATCATAGGTATTCCATCAGCATTTCTCCTTCATGGATATGTCGGATTCATCTTCGGTTCTATCAAAGCCAATCCCTGGTGGTCGAGTGTTCTCATGCCAATCGTATTCCTTTTTTCAGCAATGGTATCAGGAATGGCTCTGGTTTTACTGCTCTACCAGATATTGATGCTCTCCCGCAGGAAAGAAATCAGCATGCCCACACTGGATAAACTGGCGGATTATCTTTTCTACACAATGATCGTTGCCTTTTCGCTTGAAGCTCTAGATTTTATCCATCGCATCTATGAGTCTGAAGAATCGATTAAAATTGTATCCCAGCTGATCTCTGGGAAATTATTTGTGAGCCTGGTTGTCATCCAACTCCTGTTGGGAATGTTGATACCATTATTCACATTTGCATCGATCAAACTTTTCCGGTTCCCGGCAGAATTGAGAAAACTCTTATACTTTGTTGCAGCACTGCTTGTGCAGGTTGGCATATTCACAACTCGATGGAACGTCGTCATCGGAGGGCAGTTATTTTCAAAAAGTTTCAGAGGATTGACAACCTACAAGATGTCCATTGGAGGCACAGAAGGACTCCTCGTTGCGTTGATGTTTCTCATCCTCCCTTTTATAATCCTCTATTTTCTCATTAAAATACTCCCCCCGTGGAAAGAATCAGGCACTCCTTAATTCGGGGGCGGCGATTCGATCCGTCAAAAGTTTGATGCTCGAATAGAAGAATATAAATTTCAGCCGATGACGTTGTCATTTCGAAATCTGTTCCAGACTGTTTCGAACCAGTCCTCCTCCAGGGGGATGGGGCGGACATTCACCCATTCCTTCTCGACCGTGCCCTCCTCACTGAAGGCGATTTCGAGGATTTTTTTTGCGGTAAAATTTTTTGAATCTTGAAGAGAAAAGCGCCAGGACTCATCCATCTCAGGGCAGGGTTTTTCCCCTTCGCCGTCAAAAACCATGAAGGACCCGCGGCTTTTTCCTCCCTGCCTCAGGTACTCGTGAATGGCCTCCAGATAAAGCCAGTGGGTCAGGCAGAGGTCAAGGTTTCTGAAAGCGGCGGGAAGTTCGGCGGGTGAAGCGACCGTTATGTTTTCCTGCATCTTATAATAAAGCGCCTTGGCCTCTCCGGCGGCTTTCTTTACCTTATCAGGATCCCGGATGTGGGCGCCGCAGGAGGACATCCGTTCCTGAATGGATTCCCGCACATGCATCAATGCAGGCGTTTTGCTCCTGTTGCCGGTCACCGTCATGGCTTCAATCCGGCTCACCAGACATTCGACCTGGTCATTGACATTGGTCAGGAATGTGGGGGAATCGGGGGGAGGTTCTCCATAACGCGCCGCTATAAACTGAGCGGCGCGCAGGCCTCCGACCTGACCGGAATTGAGGGCCGAACCCCCCGGTCGGTAAACGCCGTGTGTTCCGTTCACCTCCCCCACAGGAAAAAGATGACGGATGTTGGATTCCCACCAGATATTTGATTTCAGCCCGCCGTTGTTATGCTGGGCGCAGACGGCGATTTCCAGATATTCCCTGCGGATGTCGATGTCGTGGTCGAGGTAGAGGTCAATGGCCGGCTGATTCATCCGGGCCAAGCGTTCGATGGGCGTGCCGAACAGGGCATCCGATTTTTCGAGGTAGGAATAAGCTTCAACGTTCAGGAGATCAAAGGAAAAATCCTGAAGTTTCCCGGCGCCGGTGGGATTACGTAGATAA
>JAHIPL010000134.1 GCA_018894615.1 Acidobacteriota bacterium
GAACCCGTTCAAACCTGGGATGAATTCACACCCGCTCTTTACACGGTCGAAGTCGCCTTAAAAGCAAAGGAAAACAGCCGGACTTATGAGGATTCCATGCAAACCACCTTTGGATTTGCGACGGTCGGTGCGGACAGCTCCCATGTGAGGATCAATGACCGTCCCGTATTTTTAAGGGGAAACCTCGACTGCATCCATTTCCCGCTGACGGGTTATCCGGCCGTGACAAAAGACGCCTGGAAAAAAATCTTCGGCGTCTATAAAAACCACGGGCTGAATCATGTCCGTTTTCATTCCTGGTGTCCTCCGGACGCCGCTTTTCAGGCCGCCGATGAAATGGGTATCTATATCCAGGCCGAAGCATCTGTCTGGATCGACGGGTGGATGGCCCTGGATCAGACCGATCGGCCTGAAATGCGGACACAGGGTTTTCCAGAGGGCTTGGGGAAGGGCGACCCGGATGCCGATGCCTTCATCCGGGCGGAAATCGACCGCATGAACGACGCCTACGGAAACCATCCTTCCTTTGTTTTGCTCTGTATCGGAAACGAACTGGGCAGCTCCGATTTCACCATTCTGGGGGAGTGGATCAGATCGGCCAAGGAAAAAGATCCCCGGAGGCTTTATGCCGCGTCCACCGCCCGTCAGGTGACACCGTTCTGTGACTATTCCGCCACCCATTCCTATCCCGGTGTCGGGATGGTCCGTCAGAGGCTTGAAGATCACTCCGACTGGGATTATGAAGAGCAATACGGGCAAACACCCGTGCCGGTGATCGCGCATGAGATCGGCCAGTGGCCCGTCTATCCCCGCTGGGATGAAATTCAAAAATACCGGGGCGTTCTCGAAGCCCGGAATCTGGTTGAATTGCGGAAAACGGCTGCCTATCACGGGACGGAAAAGGACAATATCGACCTACAGAGAGCATCGGGAGCCGTCAGCCGGCTTCTGTACAAGGACGAAATTGAATCATTTTTGCGAACCCCCGGGTGTGCAGGATTTCAGCTGCTGAGCATGCAGGACTATTCGGGACAGGGGGAAGCCCTGGTCGGTTGGCTCGATTCCTTCTATGAGGCCAAAGGGACCGTTCGGCCGGATGCATTCCGGAGATTTTGCTCGTCCACCGTCCCTCTCATCCGACTGCCGAAATACATCTGGACTCAGGATGAACCCCTTATTTTCAAGGCTCTGGTCCATCACTTTGGACAGAGACCGCTCACCAAAACCCGGATAAGCTGGAAGATCACCGACGATAGTAACCGGACCATCCAGGAAGGCGAGTTCAAACCCGCAAATCTGCCCCTGGGATCACTCACGGAAATCGACGCCCTCACTCTCTCCATGAAGGACTGGAAGGTTCCGGGACGCTACACCATCCATCTTCGACTCCAGGAAACGGGGAGCGAAAACAGCTGGGGGATCTGGGTGTATCCGGAGACACTCCAAGAACTGCATGACAGGGACGTCCTGGTTTCGTCCGCATGGGATAAAAAAACCCAGGATATCCTTCTAAACGGCGGCCGCGTGCTGCTTCTGGCACACGAAGAGGGCCCTGAAAACCACACAAAATATGCGGCCTGGCGCCCGCTGTACTGGTCGGCTTCCTTTTTTCCGAATCAGAGGATGGAGACACTGGGATTGTTCATCCGCTCCGGCCATCCCGCCTTCGCCGCATTTCCAACCGATTATTTCGGTGACCGGCAGTGGAAGCGGATATGTGAGGAGGCGAAGGGATTCATCTGCGACGATCTTCCCGCCGATTTAATCCCCATCGTCCAGCCTGTCAGTGATTTTCATTTCAGCCACAGACTGGCTGCGTTGTTTGAATGCCGCGTCGGGGAAGGGAAACTTCTGGTCTGCGGGTTCAATCTAAGCGGGGAAAGAAAGAATTTACCCGAAATAAACCAGCTCAGACACAGCCTCCTCTCCTACATGGCCGGCAAGACGTTTTCCCCGGCGGCGGTTGTGAGCATCGACCATCTGACCCGCCTTCTGGCAGGTCGATAAAAAGCGGCTATTTTTTCCACTCGGCGCTGTACCGCTTGATCACACGGATCCCGTCCTCCGCCTCTTCGATCGCATACATTTTTCCTTTTTTCCACAGCCGGGGCGAACTTTTTGTCGGCAGCGAAGCGATATAGCGACCATCCCTGTCAAAAACATCAAGAAAAAATTCTCCTTCATTTTTTGTCTTGTTGAACGTCCTGACAAAAAGACGCCCTTCGGAATCCATGGAGAATGTTTCATAGGCAGGGTAATGTTTCGGGAATTCGATCCGCTCCCGCAGATTGATGGGTCCCACATCGGGAATGAGTTCCATGATTTTATCAATGTCGTCCTGCGTCACTTTTTCGGGGACATGCTTTTTTTCGATGGACTGAACATGACGCCCGTCCCCGCTGAAAACCTGAATGACATACTCTTTGCCTCTCCCGTAATAGAGAAACCCCCGCTCATCAAAAATATAAGGTTGTATAAAATCAAAGGGATCGATTTTGGACTGGAGAGGATTCTGGGACTCAACCTTGTCCAGGTCAAAAAGAGTCTTCAGATTCTTGTCGAATTTCCGAATGTACCAAAAGAGCTTTTCTCCCTCGATCACCAGCTCACGTCCCGCCATTTCCCCCGACCGGTTCATGATCAGGCTGACAAGGGAGGTGCGGTCGGCAACAGACACATGACGCAAAAATTCCCCCTCACGTGAAAAAAAGGAGAGTCTGCGGTTGAGGGCATCCTCAACCATCAGTTCCTTTTCAGGGGTCAGAATCAGACCGACCGGAGTATTCAGCTCGCCTGGGCCCTGTCCCTTTTTCCCAATGGTTCTCAGGTAGCCGCCGTCCCTGTCGAACACCTTGATGTTGTGTTCCTTGATGTCCAGCGCATAAATGTTTTCCTGTTCATCCACTGCAATAAAGCCCGGTTCCGACACCATTTCATCCAGGTTTTCACTGTCGCCGATGGTGAAATCCTCGGTCAGAACCAGTCCGGCCGCCATTCCCTTGGGAGGATTGGGGTTTTTCCCGTTGGAAATGACCTGAATCCCGTTGACGGTTCGGACATCCTGTGCCGAAGCGAATCCGGCAGCGATGATCAGCAGTGCGGCCCAAAAAATAATATTTTTCTTCACGTTATTCATCCTTTTTTAAACAAATCATTTCATTCTGTTTAAACTACCGGCAGTATACTCCTCTTTATTCAAACATGACAGGTCCGATCCCTCCACAATTTCACTCATCGAACCGGAGGGATTTGAATTCATGAAAGCTGTAAAAAAAAGCCGGATGAAAGGGCCTCCCCTCCTATCCGGCTTTTACGTAGCGATCCGTCTGTGACGATTAGAAAAAGCTGAATTACTTCTGGGCAGCCAGCTTCGCCTGAAGGGCCGCGAGATTGTTCAATTCGGCTTCCTTCTGTTTAAGCTGTTTGCCGGTTTTGGCCATGCTGCCGAACATCAGTCCGCCGAAGGCCAGAGACAGCAGCCCCCCACCGATCAGGAACGTCTTCGCGGCCGACACATCGTCTTCCCGCTGCCCGAGTTCCTCACCCAGTTGATTGGTCCTCGCGGTTGTGTTTTCCGTCGTGGCGCCAAGGACGATCAATCCTGCTCCTGCCAATACCCCCAAGACACCACCGATCATGAATCCCGATTTTTTCTTTTTCAAAGCTGCAATTTCTTCCTGTACGGATTGCGTGTCGCCTGTCTGGGCAAAAATGTCGGGATCAATGGTCACTTTCAGGGTGGGATTGTATGTGTCCTTGAGCGAAAATTCCCGGGTTGATGCTCCCGCATAGGCACTGGTGGAGACAAACAGCAGAAAACTGGAGACCAAACATACAGCAATTGTTTTTTTCATTTCCATCCTCCTTCAGTAATATATCAAATATTCCGAGCCACGATTTTATTCAATGGCCTCAGTCTTGGATTATGCACCAAATCCAATATCCCTCATTTATGTGCATTAAGCAATTATCACATAATCACTTTTTGTGTCAATAGTTTCGCTTAAGAACTATTGTTTGTCAGTCAAGCATGGTTTTACGCGAACCGAAAAATTTCTGAAACCAGGTCTTGAAATGTCCGTGATATTTTTTTGTTAGAATGAGAGGGATATTCAGGTTCTTCGCGACCATGGCAGGGAAATCCCCAAAAAGGGCCCGGCGAACCAGGCCCTCTTCCGGGGTTCCCATGATGATCAGATCCTTTTCCCGTGTCTCATTCATCACGGCATCGGCTACGCTGTCCGCTTTTTTTATGATGATTTCGTAGCGCTCCGTATTCAGCTCTTTTTCCCGTTTTCTAAGCTCCTCCTCGAATTTCTGGTGAATCTCAGCCGAGTTGTCAGTGGATGTGATATGAAGAAGTGTTATGGGAATAGCGCTGCCGGAGGTCAATGCTTCCGCCATCTGAAAGGACAGGACAGCATAGCGGATGGTGCTCACAGGGATGAGAATACGATCGATGGCGAAGGCCTCGGCCGGCGGTTTGCAGATCATGGCGATATCGGTGGTTGTGTTGAGGATGATCTCGTCCAGGATGGTGCCGAACACCCGGTTGTGGGCGGAAATTTTCCCCTCCCATCCCAGTATCATCAGATCGATCTTCCGCTCCTGGCAGGTTTCGATGATGGCTTTCGGCACATTGTGGGTCACTTTTACGACGGAATAAACGGGGATGCTTTCGGTTTCGGCCACGGCGATCGCCTTCTCCAGGAGGGCCCGCGCGCCGCCGAGAAATTTCCGTCCCTCACTGGGCGGAAGCTGGGCCGGAACCCGGATGACATTCAGCACCGTGATGTCCGCGTTTTTGGAGCGGGCGATTCGAACAGCCATGCGCATCAGACTTTCTACCGAAGCTTCATTGGCAATCGGCACCAGGACATGAAAATGACAGGGAGTGGGGAGGAAAACCGGCTGCTCGGTATGAATAACCGGCACGGCCTTTGCTTTGAACTCCCGTTTCCTGGAATACCCATAGAAGATCACAATGCCCAGGAGGATATACCCGACAGAGATATACACTCCCAGCGGCCTGTAAAAAAAGAGGAATACGGCCAGACCCAGATTAAGAATAGTGGCGATGATGGGGATGTAAGGGAAGAGCGGGACTTTGAAGCCGCGGTCCAGGTCGGGACGATTTTTGCGGAGATTGATGACGGCCAGATTGACGAAAATGAACAGCAGTAGAAACATGGCGTCGGTGGCGCTGGCGATATCCTCGATTGGAAAGAGCGCAGCCATAAAGATAATCAGGACACCGGAGAAGAATACGGCCAGGTGAGGTGTTCGTTTTTTAGGATGGATTTTAGCGAACAGGCCGGGAAGGTTGTGGTCACGGCCCATGGCAAAACTGACGCGGGATGACGAATAGATCGTGGCATTCAGGGCGGACATGGTGGAAAACAGGCCTCCGACAAGGAAAATGATCCGTCCCAGTTTGCCCATCATAAAATGTTCCGCAGCCTCGATCATGGCCATTTCCCCTTTCTGACCGAGGTACATCCAGCTGGGCATGCCTCCTTCCGGAGTCACGGCGCCGAGTGCGACGAAGGCGACGAGGAGGTAGATGGGGACAACGATGATGAGGGAGAGAAAGATGGACCGGGGGATGTTCCGCTTGGGATTTTTAACCTCTTCTCCACACTGGGCGATAATTTCATATCCTTCAAAGGCGATAAAGGTCAAACCCATGGCGATGATGATCCCCATGGGTCCCTTTTGAAAAAAGCCGCCGAATTGATTCTGCCAGGGTTCGGGCGTCTTTCCGGAAAATATGGCCACAAGACCGAAAACAATGAAGAGTGCGATCACGACGATCTTGATGATGGTGACAAATGTCTCAGCCTGTCCCGCTTCCTTTGCGCCTCTGTAATTGATGTATACAAAGAGGAGGACAATCATGACGGCGAGAAGTTTAGCGGCCACCTCATGGGAGTGATACCCCCCGATGCCGGGAAGCCAATGGGCCAGGTCCAGGCCGGCCATGTTCATAAGGTCGAGGGCGAAAGTGCCGAAGGCGATGGCGTAAAGACTGCAGGCGACGGCGTGGGCGAACCAGCTGATCCAGCCGCTGAGAAAGCCGCTGGGCTGTGGGAGGGCTTCCTTGACCCAGAGATATCCGCCGCCGGCCTCGGGGAAACAGGACCCCAGTTCGGCATAGGCCATGGCCGTCAGCCCCGTCACCAGACCGTTGAATAGAAAAACGAGAAGAAGCGCCGGACCGGCGATTCCTGCGGCGAGACCGGTCAGGACAAATATTCCGGCCCCGATCATGGCGCCGACGCCGATCATGGTGACGTGCATCAACCCCATATCCCGGGCCAGTTCAGTGGTGTGCTGTTGAGCGCCTGCTGCCGGTTCACACACATCCTTCTTTGCCATCGTGTATCCTTAGGAAATAATCTTCATCTACAATAGGATTCACATCCCCCCATGTCAATAGTCGGGGTCAGGCCTCAATATTATACATCCTCCCTCTGGTCATCCCTGAAAAACGGAAGGGTGATTTGTTCATTTATAAGGTTTGAACTTTTCCATCTCATGAAGTGCGGGTGGTCGGAAATATGTATAATATTGAGGCCTGACCCCCTACATGTGACGAATGCGGATCAGGCGAATGCCGATGACATAGGTGATTATCGTCAGGAGGAGCATGGCGATCAGTTCATAGAGAACGTCCTCCAGCCCGACGCCGTAGTTGAGAATTTTTCCGAGAGCGTTGATGGCGTGGGTTGTGGGTAGAATGTCGGTCACATTGACACTCCGCCCGGCGAAAGAGAAAAGTCGAAGCTGGGGCAGAGGAAACATGGAGCCTGAAAAAAACAAAAGAATAAAAAACGGGAAGCAGCCGATCGTCATCAGGTCAAAGATGGTGCGCAGAAAAGCAGCCACGATAAGACTTATACCGATGACGGACAGGCAGGAAAGAATGGTGACGACCAAAATCGCCGCCAGGGAACCGGAACCGCGATATCCAAGAACAAAGGCACTCAGATAGGTTAAGAAGACCGCCCCCACTCCGATCAGGACCTGAATTCCGGACACCGCCATGATCCATTCAGCCGTGGTCATCCTGGAAATCCGGAGGCGCATGATGGTGCCCTTGTCTTTTTCTTTGATGACGGACGCGGCCGCGGTGAACATGAGCATGATCAGGGCCAGCCCCAGAAGTCCCGGCACATAAAGGTCGAATTCATTCAGCGATGTCGAGCCGCTCAGCATCTGCGGGCTCAATTCAACAGGAAGACGCTGCCCTGTTTCATCCAGAATGTGAAGATAGGCCAGTGTGTCATTCCAGACGGCGGACATCAGATACTTTGCGTTTGACGGATCCCCGAAGGTCTGGATCACAGCCGGATTTCTTTCCTCGCCCCTTATAAAAGAATCGATCGTCTCGGAATAATCCGAAGGGATGACAACGGCAAGATCAGCTGTTTTATCTTTGAGCAGCGATTTCGCGTTTTCTATCTCCTCCATCTCCTCAATCAAAAAAATAGACCCTCCTTCAGGATATCGGGCTTCCTTCAGAATATTGATCAGTTTTTCGCCGGTCTTCACGGCCGCCCCGTCAGCGGTGACTCCCCGGTCCTGATTAATGACGATGACCCTGTAGACTTGAACCGATTCACCAAAATAAAAATGCATCAGAAAAACGAACAATGGGGCGAAGGAGAGCGTAAGAATCAGGATTTTCCAGTCTCTCAGGTTTTCGATCCAATTCTTTTTCAAAAGGCTGAGCAGTTTCATTCCCGAAGCCCCCTTCCCGTGAGAGAGATGAAAACATCCTCCAGCGTTATTTTTCGAATCGTGATGTCCCTGACGGACAGACCCGCCGGTTTGATTTTTTCCAGAATCCGGGGGAGGGCGGCCACCACTTGCTCCCCGACAAAATGCACGGCGTTTTTTTTGACGGCGAAGTGATCCGGTCCGTCCGAAAATAAATCCCGAAGCGGATCAAGGTCATTCCCCTCCCCTTCAAAAAAAGTGATCTCAAGGACATCTCCTTCTCCGATGCGCCGTTTAAGGTTCGCCGCGCTGTCACAAACAAGAAGCTCTCCATGGTCGATGACGGCGATTCGGTCGGCCAGGCGGTCCGCTTCATCCATTTCATGGGTCGTCAGAATAACCGTCATTCGGGGGACGAGCGACCGGATGTATTCTCTGACCAGTATCCGGCTCTGCGGGTCGAGACCGGCCTGCGGTTCATCCAGGATGAGAAGATCCGGCCTGTGAACCAGAGCCAGGGCCAGATTCAGCCGCCGCTTCATTCCTCCGGACAATGTTTTCGCCAAACTTCGACGCTTTCCTTCCAGCCCAAGTATTTCCAGGAGCTCACAGGCCCGTTTCCGTGTTTCTTTTCTTTCAATACCGTACATGCTTCCCATAAATTCCAGCTGCTCCAGACAGGTCAGTCCCTCCCAGATGACCAGTTCCTGCGGGCAGAGGCCCATCCGGCTGTGAGCCAAACCGCCGGAGCCCTTGAGTTCCTTCCCCTCAAAGACAATTCTCCCTTTTTCAGGCAGGATCAGCCCGCAGATCATGCTGATGGTTGTCGTTTTGCCGGCACCGTTCGGGCCCAAAAATCCCAGAATTTCCCCCCGCTGGACTTCGAGAGACAGATCGTGAACGGCTTTCACATTCCCAAAAGATCGGGATAGCCGCTCCAGTTTCAGGATGGGTTCATCTTCGCCTTGCCGCATGTCCTTTCACCTCACTCCCCGGCAGCTGTTTTCCGGATCATCGATGACAGCATTATATCAAAAGAGTTCCCTGCCGTTCCAAAAATGTAAAATATCAAGGCCTGACCCCGAATTTATACATCGGATCAGAGTTCAGAAGCCGAGACTGAGGCCCAGGCTCATGGCCGCCTTGACCCATCGATGGTCGAGAGTGACCAGCCTCATTTTTCCGGCGATATCCTTGATCGGGATGGACTCCACACGATTCCCGTTCAACACCACCATCCGGCCGTATTCCTTCCGGTCCGCCATCCGGGCCGCCTCACAGCCGAAAACGGTCGCCAACAGCCGGTCCCTGGACGTCGGCGTCCCTCC
>JAHIPL010000018.1 GCA_018894615.1 Acidobacteriota bacterium
CCGCCCTCGTCCGCAAGCACCGGATCGACACCATCTACCACATGGCCGCCATCCTTTCGGCCACCGGCGAGAAGAATCCCCAGCTGGCCTGGAACGTCAACATGAACGGGTCCTTCAATATCCTGGAGACGGCCCGCGAACAGGATCTCTTCCGTGTCTTCATTCCCAGTTCCATCGCCGCCTTCGGCCCGGAAACCCCCAAAGAGAACACCCCGCAGGAAACCGTCCTCCTCCCCACAACCATGTACGGTGTGACCAAGGTCGCCGGCGAACTCCTGGGTGACTACTACGTCAGGCGCTTTAATGTCGATGTCCGCGGCGTCCGCTACCCCGGGATTGTCAGCCATGAAACCCCCCCCGGCGGTGGTACGACGGACTACGCCGTCGCCATCTTTTACGAGGCCGTCAAAACCGGATCCTACACCTGCTTTCTCAAGGAAGATGCCGAACTCCCCATGATGTACATGCCCGACTGCCTGAAGGCGACTCTACAGCTCATGGACGCCGACTTCGAACGGCTGCGGCACCACGCCGGATTCAACCTGGCCGGAATGAGCTTCACCCCTGCCGATCTTGCCGCCGAAATCAAAAAACACATCCCCTCCTTTTCCATTACATACAAACCGGACTTCCGGCAGGCCATCGCCGAATCCTGGCCCCGGTCCATCGACGATTCCGCCGCCCGTGCCGAATGGGACTGGCGGCCCGACCACGACCTCGCCTCCATGACCGAAGACATGCTGCGGGTTCTCGGCAGACGCCAGGCTGACGGGATATGAAACATCGTTAATCCCCGTTTCGGCAACAGGTGATCAATCCTCAGTCCTGTACGACGGGTGACGCCTTCGGATTCAGCGGATTGACGCGGACAGCCAGGGAGAAGAGAAAGGGGTACTGATCCTTGAGATGGGCGCAGTGCTCAATCCACTCGGCCACAATCTTTGAATAGGCCCTCTGAAGGTCCACCTTGAGATGGGCGAGATCCGCCTCGGGAAGACCTCTCAGCGTCCCGCGGAAATGAAGCTCCTCGGACAGGTGAAAGACCGCCCACAGCAGATCTGTGAATTTCTGGTGCTCCTGCAGATTGGGATTTTCGAGAAGACGAACAAGGAAAGCGTGTTTGTCATGCAGAAAATCGCGGAGTTCCTCCAACCTGTCGAGATCAAGAAGGATGGAGTAGTGAAACGATTCCGCCTTCATCTCCGCCTCCCGGAATTTTTTTTTGTTCCACTGGGGGTTGAGAAGGACTTCCTTTTCCAGTTCTTCCGCGTTTTCCACAAAGTCGCTGAACCTTTTCAGCAGCTCCATCCCGATATCGCTGAAAAAAGTCCCAATAACCATGTTCAGTTTTAAAAGGATGGACTTTTTCTCCTGTCGCGACATCAGCCGCTCGATGATCAGCAGCACCAGCAGCACATCGAGAAACAGGAATCCGATGTCGCCGACCATATAGATGAAGATGTGGTGAGGGTCCCTGAAAATAAGATAGTGGATGAAATAGGACAATGCCGAAGCCAGGATGAGACCCACAGCGACCAGAAACGTCCAGCTTTTCAGCAGTTTTTTCATGACTTCACCTCCTCTGTGTCGTTAAGCCGGAAGCAGGCCTCATGGACTGCGGGATTAAAATACTTGAGGCCGGCGGGCGGCGGATGAAGGGCGGGTAATGGAGCCCGGGTGTCGGAGAGAAACACATAACTCCACGTCCCTCCCGGATAGGTGGGCACGGGACCGGTGTAGAGACGAACGATACGGAAGATGTCCCTGAGAAACCGATGTTCCCTGTCGATGGCCGCCGCGTGAAAGAAGGGAGAACCGATCTGGGAGGAGATGATTCCATCGGGATTGAGACGTTCTCTGAGGCTCAGATAAAACTCGGGTGTATGAAGCACGGACGAAGGGCCGATGGGTTCGGAGGAATCGACAAAAACGAGGTCGAATGTCCGGTCGGTATCGGCCGCAAACCGGATTCCGTCAGCGACAATCAATTCCGCTCGGTTGTCATCGAGAGCCGGCCCGAGCCATTCAAAGTATTTTTTCGCCGCTTCGATCACATCCGGGTCGATTTCGACGAGGACGGCCCGTTCGACGGGATGGCGCAGCACCTCCCGCAGCGTTCCCCCATCACCGCCGCCGATGATGAGCACATCCTTCGGACCGGGATGGGCGCCGAAGGCGGGATGGACCAGCATCTCGTGGTAGAAATACTCATCCCGCTCCGTCGTCTGGACAAGCCCGTCCAGGAAGAGGATTTTTCCGTAATCCCTGTTTTCGACGACCTCGATGAGCTGAAACTCCGACTGTTTCCGAAACAGGATACCGTCCACGACAAAAAACAGTCCCGACGTCTTGGTCTGGTATTCCCTGATTTCGGTGATGTCCGGTTTGATTCTTTTTTTTCGCATGATTACGCCATCCAGATAGAGGTGCCCCCTTCTTTCATTATTCGGCCATTATACTTAAAAATTGAAGGTGGTGGAATATTTGATCATCACGGCGCGGCTTCCGTAGGGGGGAAGGGGCGGGACCTCCCGGTTCCGGTCGGTGTAGAAGCTCTCGTTAATGACCAGGTAGAGGTCGGTCCCTTCCCGGGGATTGAAGCGCAGGCGGATGTTGGCGATGACGGCGGAAACAGCGCTGTTGTACTGAAGGAAAGCGGAGGCGGTAAAGGCCGTGCTCAGGGTGGCCTCCAGCTTGATCCGGGCGATGTGTGCGGTGAAGGCCAGGCTCCGGTCGGGAAACACCACCCGGTTGTACTGGTAAAATCCGCTCAGGCTGATGTCGTCGGCCACCGTCCAGTTGGGAGTGATTCCGAGCGAGAGACGGCTTCCGTCGTAGAACTCCCCCGCTTCCGCACTCACCATGGCATTGAGCATACGGCTCATCGGCGTCATCACAATCCCCTGGAATCCGAAAAAAGTGTAATCGCCCACGGGTACGGACACATCATCAGACAGCTCGAACAGTTCCGTCAGGCTCTCCCTCTGCAGCATCAGAGAAAAATGGCCGAACCAGCCGGATTTGGCGCTGAATTCCCATCCGGGCTGCAGGTGAAGGGTGCGAAGGCCCCCGTCCTCGTTCCTGAAAATCATCCGGGTCGTGTTGGACACGTTGTGTGACTGGAGCGGGGAATCCGCCCCGGGCAGCCATCCGTAGAGGATGCTGTTGCCGATGACCCAGTAGTCCTCCAGCATTTCAAATCCCATTCCCGGATCGTAATCCGGGCCGCGCCGTCCGATCGTGAACATACCGCCCAATCCCTTGTTCGTCCTCCTCTCCCAGCCGAGGCGGAAACGCGCGATGTCCAAAAACCGGGAGGATACGGGGCGATCGCGGTCAAAACTCTGCGCCCAGGCCAGAAGGATGTAATCGTTCTCTGAAATTCGGGTCTGACTGTCCAGCCCGTAAACCACATTGTAGGAGCCGTCCGTGCCGCTGCGGCTTGTCAGCAGTCCCCCCACATAGGAATAGGGATTGAAGACGCGGCGGCGTATGCGCAAAACACCGAAATTTTCCGATGAGAGATCATCCATGGGGGCGGTCTGCATATCAAGAAAGCCGATGTCCCAGCCTCCCATACGGCCGACGAGCCGGGCGCCCCCGTAGATGCGCACCATCTTGTCGTCGTGAAGGCCGATCGTCCGGCTGTAGAACAGCTGAGTCGGACCGCCGAAGGTGAAGTCAAATATGCTGGATCTCTCCTGGAAAAAGAGCCGCTTTTCCGGGAAAAAAAGCGAATATCGAGTCAGATTGACCTGGACGTCATCAGCCTCGACCTGGGCGAAATCGGTGTTCACGGTCAGGTCCAGCGTCAGGTTGCTCGTCAGCCCGTATTTGATGTCCAGCCCGGCTTCCAGGGTGGGTTGATTGTCCCTGATGTAGGCGGTTTCCGCTTCGTTCAGGTCGTAGCTCTGCCCGTAGCCGGCGAGCGCGTAGGGTGTGATGTAGAGGGGATTGCGGCTGCGGACACCCTCCAACTCCACTTCGCAGGCCCGCGAACACTTCCACTGGCTGAACATCCCCCAGTTGGGAGGGATGGCGGGAAAGATGTCCGATTCGTTTTTTCGGGGAATGTAGCGAGTGGCGATGAGCCCCATAACCACCTGCCCGCCCCTGTCCTGGAAACGCAGGCTGGAAAAGGGGATGCGCATCTCCGCGAACCAGCCCCGGTCATCCACCAGGGTTTCCACATCCCAGAAGGTGTTCCAGCTCAAATTGATGGGCATGGAATCGGGCCCGGCCGGAACCCCGTCGTTGAAAATGGCTCCGTCGAAGCGAAGCCCGGTCGGCGTCGTGTAGAAGGCCAGGCCGTTTTCCTTGTCGTTGAAGGTGTCAAGAACGATGCCGAACCATTCCGTATCCCCCTGCATGTAGTCGCGCTTCTTGGAGGGGGCCTGGATTTTGTCCGGTTCGCTGTCGAAGAGGCGGGCGCCGATGTAGAGATAGTCGTCGTCGAAACCGAAAAGAACGTCCGTCTGTTCGGATGGAGGCCCGCCGAATTCCGGTGTCTGCATCACCAGGGAAAGGGACGCAGCCCCGTTCCAGGCGTCCTCTTCAATCCGGCCGTCCAGAGTGACGGGGCCGGAAAGACGGTGAATGATGACTCTGTCCGAAGAATTTATTGCTGAGGAAATACGTCCCTTCTCTTGAACGGGGCGGGATTCCTCCCTGAAACGGCTTTCCGGGCGGTCGCCGCCGGCGGACTGGTCGCTCCATCCACGGGCAAAAACCAGCATCATCGTCAGGAGTAGAAGTGGAGTTTTTCGTCCGGTCATCTCTCAAAGCCCTCAAAAATATACGCACTACCATAGCACAAGTTCAAGCGGACGACAATTCATTTTCTGCGAGCTGAAAAATAATCCGAAAAATGGTAGATGAACCTGACCGGCGTCTTGCCGATCTTCATCTGTTTGTAAATGTCGTTATTCAATACAATCGCTTCAGCCGGATCGTATTTCTCGATGAAACTATAGAGGGACTTTCCTGGTACAGGCCTTGAAAGTGATGACTTGACCTCCACCGGAATTTTTTCATCGACAATAAAATCGACTTCGGCCTTGGATCTCGTTCGCCAGTACTTCACCTCACGTTCCATTTTCATGAATTCAGAGAAATGAAAATTTTCGAGCAAAGCCCCACGGTCCGATCTTCCACCCAACGAGCGAAAATCATCAATAATCGAATTTCTTAGGCCTGAATCCAAAAAATAGACTTTGGGATTTTTGACCAGTTCAGTCCTCTTATTGGTAAAATACGGCTTCACCAATCGCAGAATAAAGGTCTTCTCCAGGAGATTGAGATGTTTTTTAACGGCGGGCAGAGATTCCTGAACAAGCATGCACAATTCCTGAAACGAGACGATGTTGCCGACTTGAAGGGCTAAGGCCTTCGCCAGGTTGAGCATTTTATAGTCATCGATTAAACCGAGAACATCGCGGACATCCCGAAGAAGATAGATGTTGAAGATGTTTTTCAGGATCGTCCGGCGCTCCTCGTCATCACGGGCCAGCGCTATGCGAGGGTAGCCTCCAAAAACAACATACTCATCCAGATGGCGATGAAACCTTTTGAGAAGAGGATGTTCCAAGTGTCTTTTCCCAGCTGATGTCACCAAAATCCGAAACAGCTCCGGATCCTTGTGGCCTAAAAATTCACGAAACGACAGGGGATAAAGAGTGAAACAAAACAGACGACCGACCATATGTTTGACGGCGGAAATCGTGAGGTCGAGTGCGGAAGAGCCTGAAACGAGGATCTTTTTTCCGGGAACCGTGTCATAGACGAATTTAAGAGACATTCCTCCATTTTTAGCATATTGAAACTCATCGATAAATATGACACTGTGCGGCTCGATAAACAGATTGATGAAGGATTTTATATCCGTGTCGAAAAGATCGCGGATTTCCACATCCTCAAAGGTGAGAAAGGCCGAATCTTTGATATTCTCCTGGATATGACGAAGAAGTGTCGTCTTCCCCGCCTGCCGGGCTCCGATAACGGCAATATACTCCGGACCGGAGAGATTCTTTTTGATGACCGGTTCTAAATCTCTTTGAATATACATTTATCCCTGCTATTTTAACGATTGCTTTCATTTTAGCAGGGATATTTTAATTGTCAAGACGAAATAAGTGAAAAAATCAGTTCACCGGAGCCTCTGAATTCGTCCCGGATCAAAGCCCATACATGTCGATGATGTCCTGC
>JAHIPL010000019.1 GCA_018894615.1 Acidobacteriota bacterium
CCCCTTATCAATGAAGCCGCCATCGCAGCCGTCAAACAGTGGGTTTTTGAGCCCTTTTTTTTGAAGGGGAAGCCTGTGGATGTAGTGTTTACGGTTACAGTGAACTTTATGTTGGTCAAGGGCGAAGGAGCAGCCGAACAAATGAACGAAACGCCGGCTCCTCCCGGGGTGAAGAACCTGGATAAACCGCCGAAACTCGTCAAAAGAGTGGATCCGATTTATCCTCCAGAGCTGCGCAAGGCCGGCATTCAGGGAACGGTTATTCTTGAGGTTACGACCGATGAATACGGCGTGCCGAAAAATATTGCTGTTCTTAAAAGTGAAAGCTCGGAACTCAATCAATCCGCCATTGAGGCCGTAAGGCAGTGGGTCTATCAACCGATGCTGGTTGATGGTAAGCCCGTACCTGTGACCTTCACCGTCACCGTGCGTTATATACTGAAATAAAAATTAAAACCGCCGGCTGCAAACGGGCGGCGGCTCCCTTGACAGAGATTTGAGGAATCCGTAATCCTTTATTTCTGCGCAGGGAGTTTGGAGTAATCCAGTTCCGAACCGAACAGACTGTGCGGGATCAAATAGACGGCAAGGGTGATGATGGATGCTCCGAGCACCCAACCCCGGGCTTTTTTGCCCTTCCGCCCCATAACCAGGGCCAGAATCCAGGCAATTACGGCGAAAAGTGTTTTATTGTCCGTCATGTCCCCGCCGAAAGGAAAACCTGTCCATAAAGCGCCGAATGCATAATACTGGACCAGCGGTCCCAGAATCATGCCGCCGGCGATCATCAGGCCGGTCGTCCAAATGACAAGTTTGCGGGGGCTGCCTTTGGGTCGAAGGGCTTCGATCCCGGCTCTGTTTGAAAACAGCATGGCCATAAACATGATGAGAATGTGGGGCAGTAGAACAAAACCGGGAACGGCGCCCTTGAAGCGGATAACCACGGATTCATCATCGGACAAAAACACATCTGCGGCGGAAGGATGGGAAAGAACCACTCTATATTCGAGTTTTCCTGCCGGAGGCTGAAAGGGAAGGGCTCCGGTCAGGGAATCGTCGCTACGTACCATCGGGACCTGGATCCAGTCGTCATCCGTTTTGAATCGCTTGTATAGAAGGGACCCTTCAATGGCAGAATCGGCGGCGGTGATTTTCACCATGCAGTCTTTGGCCGTCTCATGAGTGCGGGGGAGCCGGAAATTGATTTCCGTTCCGGCGATGTCCTTCATCCCGCGCAGGGGATAGGTGGGGCCAGTCATGCGCTGATAGACGGCGGCGCCGACCGTGATAATAAATGCCAGGAACCATAGCAGAAATTTTTTCATTTTTTACCTCGGTTGCATCAAAAAGAACCATCTTATACCATATTTTCTCGATGGCGTAAATGTTTGAATATAATCCCGAATAATCGGGTAAGCCGCGATGATCATAAGGGATAGCAAAATATAAGCCTCTACTACACCTGAAGAATTGGTATAATAGAGGCATGCAAAAACATAAAAAGTTTCACCCAGTAGGTGAAACCCAAAAGGTGCTTTTATGATATGTCAAAAAGTTAAAAATTTCAATATCGGATCATTAAACAAAACAAAAGTGACTGCATCCAGCGGTTTAATATTGATCATGAGTTTTGCCAAAGAGATTGGATTAGCGGGGGAACTTGAAAAGAGGCTCTCTCATCTAAAAAAGCGAAAACGGGGTTATTGTGTATCTGAGAAGATTCTCTCCTTTGTAGAGATGCTAATAAAGGGAGGGCGTCGTTTAAATGATATAGATATTCTTTCTTCTGATCCCGGGTTATTGGATATACTGGGGATGGACAAGTTTCCCAAGGCCAACACTCTTGGCGATTTGGCGCGAAGATTTACGCGAAGAGACATTAACAATCTGGCTGATATTGTCATGAAGCTTTCCTCAAATACAATTGCTCACAAGGGGTTAGAAGAGCTTGTCATAGATATAGATTCAACTCTTATTCCCAGTGAGGTCGATATTGCTAAGATGAGTTATGAAGGCTTTCGTGGATTTAATCCTCTTATGGGGATCATAAAGGGCAAAGAGTTGAGCATGGCCGGATTTAGTCTTTTTCGCTTTGGCAATGCTTCACCTGCGGCGAATAATTTGAGTCTTTTAACAAAGATCTCAAAGTACCTGGAAAAGAATAATCCGGGAGTAAAACTCATCGCCCGAATGGATTCTGCCGGATATAATCATCGCATAATGAGGTATTGTGATAAAGGAGGGCATGGATTTGTCATAGCTGGAGACAAATACGGGATTGTACTCGATACGATAGCGGCAATAGAAGAGGATAAATGGGAAAAATTAAAGAAGCGCAAAAAGAGAAGCTATGCTATCAAAGAAGAAGTGGCTGAGAGTGTACATTTTGTGGGCCCTGAGAGAGGGGGCGAGACCTATCGTTTTGTCGTTGTCAGGCGCAAGAATAATCAACTGGCCCTATTTCCAGAGTACCAATACACCTACCGGGTTTATTTTACCAATACGGATTGGGATAAACATAAAGTCGTTCACTTCTACAGAAAACGCGGAGATGCCGAGAATGTTATTAAAGAACAAAAAGAAGGCTTTGCTGTAGAAAATATATTGTCGGAAGATTTTCTGGCCAATGCCGCTCTTTTCCAGATGCAGTTACTTGCCTATAATCTTGTTCAATATTTTAAATACACCAACCTCGAGAGAAGTTGGTGGAACTTAAGAATCAAGCAATTGAGGTTCAGGTTGATTAATATTGCAGGAGTTGTTGTCAATCATGCCCGCAAAACGATATTACGTATATCAGCCAATTATAAATATATGAAAACCTACCATAGGATTTATCATCTTTTATCTATTAAGCGGATGGAGCTTCTGATTTAACATCCCTCCGAGCCACAAATGAATTTGTTTGCCGGGGAAAGGTTTCTCCATTTTTCGATATCCAGTATATCCCCATCAAAATTATGCTCAATATTAACCAAAATGAGTATCTTCCTAGCGGATTTAAAAATCCTTTCCGTTTAAAAGCCGATATCTTTGAAAATGGATCCAAAATCTATGATGAATTTCCCTTATCTGATTATTTGGGGTGTTTGACAGTCCTTTTCAAATCCACTACATTGTGACCATTATGACCGGTTTTTTGAGAATTCTGATTTTCGGCGTCCTGTTCTATCTCATCTTCAAGATCATCCAATTTTTTCAAAACATCCGCATCGCCGCCCGGAACGAGAAAAAGCCGGAGCAGTTGTCGGGAATCATGATCAAGGACGAAACCTGCAACACCTACCTGCCCCGGGAAGACGCCATCCGGGAATTGGTCGGAGGGAAGGAATTTTTTTTCTGTTCCAGAGAATGCCGGGACACATTCCTTCAGAAAACGAGGGAAAAAAAGACGTGAAGGCACGGGCCCATATTTTTGTGTCCGGTCGGGTTCAGGGCGTTTTCTTCAGGGATCACTCCCGGCGCTGGGCGGCGGATCTACAGCTTTACGGCTGGACCCGCAATCTTCAGGACGGACGGGTGGAGTTATGCGCTGAGGGGGAAAAGGAACATCTCACCGCACTCATCGACCGGCTGCGGAAGGGCTCTCCCCTCTCCCTGGTGGAAAACGTCGATGTCTTTTGGCAGGACTACCAAAATGAATTCACCACGTTTCGAATCATATCCTGACCCCATCCTCCTCTCCATCGCCGGGCTGGACCCTTCAGCCGGCGCGGGAATTTATCTGGACCTGCAGGTTTTTCAGGCTTTCGGATTTTTCGGTGCGGCCGTACCGACGGCTCTCACCGCCCAGAACACACGGGGTGTCACGGCTGTTCGATCTGCCGAAGCCGAGATGTTTACCGGCCAGTACGATACCCTTTCCACCGATCTCCGCCTTTCCGGCTGCAAATGCGGTATGTTCGTCGGGTCCGCGCTTTTCCCCGCCCTGAAGGCCGTTCTTGAAGATTTTGAGCACAAACCCGTGGTTATCGATCCCGTTTTCCGCTCAGGATCGGGGACAGTCTTTTTGGAGGACACATCCATCACGGCCTATATCCGCTCCATCAAGGGAAAAGGAAGCCTGTTCACACCCAATCTGGATGAGGTGTGCGCCCTGACGGGAATGACCGTCTCTTCTCCGAATGACCTTCAGGCCGCGGCCAGGGCGGTGGCTGAACGGGTGGAGATGCCCTGCCTTGTCAAAGGAGGCCATCTGAAGGGGAATAAAGCGGACATTTTTTATGATGGGCAAAACTGGTCTTCCTTTGATCATCCCTCCATCGACAAAGAGGTGCACGGCACGGGATGTTTTCTCTCTTCCGCGCTCCTCTGTTATCTTGTTTCCGGAGAAACACCCCTTCACGCCTGCACGCTCGCGATCCGTTCCACCCAGAGGGCCATTCACAGCGCCAGGGCCGTCGGCGGCGGCCGATCCGTTATTGTTCCGACACCGTCCCTGTTTCAGGCCTCGCCGGCACGATAAATCATTTTTTGAAGAAAGATGGGGCCGATGACCTGATTGATGGCGATCACCGCCAGCACGATGGTTTTGAACATCCCTCCCCACTCGGGAAATGTCCGTTCAATCATGATGGCCATGCCCAGCGCCACGCCCGCCTGCGAAATAAACCCGGTCCAGGCAAACCGCCTCACGTCCTGATTTTCCCCGTTGATCCGGGCGCCGACGTAAGTCCCGGCAAACTTGAGCACTCCTCTCCAGACAACCAGAAGAAGAGCCAGCGGCCACCCCTCTCGAAGGGCGTTGAGGTCCAGAGACGCTCCGGAAATGGCGAAAAAAATGACATAGACAGGCAGGGAACTCTTTTCAATGGCCTGGATCAGCCGGTCTCCATGAGGGGAGTAGTTTTCGACGAGAAATCCGGCCAGCAGACAGATCAGCAGCGGATGAAAACCGTGGTGATGGGAAATCTGATAGGTGAAAAAAGCGATGCCGAGAATAAAAAGAGTGATGTCGCGCCGAATGAAACGAAGATAAAGGATGATGGCCAATCCGACCGCCAGTCCGATGAGAAGGGATCCTCCGATATCCCGCAGAATCCGGAGCAGAAATCCCAGGTCAAATGACGTCCCGGGTCCTACCAGTGATCGGGAAAAGGAGAGGGCAAAGGCGAAAAAGATGATGATGAAAAAATCCTTGAACACCGCCGTCGTGAGAACCAAATCACTCATGGGCCCGTCGGCACCTGTTTCGTTGATGACGGCGATGGTGGTGGATGGAGAGGTGGCCGTGGCCAGTGTCCCCAGAAGAAGCCAGACAGCGGTGTTCTGAGCAGCGGTCATCTGCGAGACAAAGGGGATGAACGGCTTCAGGACAAATCCGATGGCCAGGAATCCGAGAATGATGAACACGGACTGCATCAGGACAAGGGAGGAAATGGTTCTCATCCGCTTTCTGATCTCACCGATTTTCATCTCACCGCCTGCCGTCAAGGCGATGAGACTCAGGGCAAGCCCGTCGAACAACTGAAAATCGGTCACATCCGATGTTTTGAGCAGTTTCAGAATATACGGGCCACAGATCATTCCGGCAAGGAGAAAACCGGTGATGCGGGGCAGCTTCAGCCGGTGAATTATTTTCCCTCCTAAAAAGGCGAAAAGAAGAAGAAACCCGAAGGCGAGGGATGTACTCTGCTCAGGCAGGGAGAGGGCGGCGAGGAGAGGGCTTCTGAACAGGTACATGCCCGCCGGCAGAATGAGAAATGCGAAAAAAATCATTGGTTCCTGTCCAGTTTCAGCAGCGACCACCGCAGGGCCAGAGGGCTGAACAGCTCGGTGGCCAGAATGGAAATCAGGGCCGCGGTCAGAAAAACATCCGTCAGCGGAAGGGGAAAACTCATTTTGACGCTGACAGCGAAGGCGATTCCCACCCCTCCCGTCGAAAGAAAACTCAAGCCGAAGCGCGGCGGCAAGGCGAAGGGGAATCGCAGGATCCGCCGGGCCGCGGAAAGAGGAAGCATCTCGCCGGCCACCCGCAGCACAATCAGCAGAAGGACAAGGGCGGCAATCCGGACATCGAGATGGAATTCCCAGAGAGCGCCGATCAGCAGGAGAAAAACGACATACAGGTTTTTTTCCGTGGAAAAGAGGAGAGGATAGATCACCTCATGAAGGCGGGTGAAATTGGAAAAAGTGATCCCCAGGACCATGCCCGTATAAAGCGGAGGGATGTTGAAATAAAATGCCGCCCCTGAGACGAAAAATACGAATCCGAGCAGAAAAACCAGGAGGTCCTTCTCCGGCGGCCTTTTTTTTGTCAGCGCAAAAAAGAGAAATCCCATGCCGACGGAAAGGACCGTTCCTCCGACAAACACCAGAATCCCGTAAAGGAGAGGCTGGTCTTTAAAAAAGGGATAATGCCAGAAAGAATCCAGAAGCGCCAGTCCGACGATCCCCCAGAAACCGCTGATGCTTGTGATGAATCGCGCCAGATAATAATAATTCCCCTTATTCGGAAGGGAGCCCGCCGCCGCATTGATCAAGCTGGGGGAATGGATGGTCCAGAGAATGCCGAAAGCAACAGCTATTCCGGCCAGAAGAAAAGCCGCCTCTTGAGGGAACAAAACTCGAAGGAGAGGCAGGGTGCACAGGACGGTCAATAAAAAAATGAAAACGGTCTGGATCAGGGAGAGTCCGAGATACTTTCCGGGAAACCGCCGGAGATACCGGTACTCCAGCTGAAATCCGAACAGGAAACCCAACCATCCCAGTCCGAGACAGATAAGGGGAGTCAATTCGCGCAAAACATCAGGACTGAGAATATTCAGCCCGACCTTTCCCAGCAGCAGGCCCAGTAGAATATACAGCAGTCCTGATAGAAGAAGGAAGGACCAGGGTGAGAGGACTTTACTGCGACGAAACAGAAACCGGGATCCCAGAAATGCGATTAGAACGAGAAGTCCGAAGGCATAGAGAACGCGCATTGCAGGCTTAAATTTCCGGTTTCAATCCCTCCACTCGATCGAGGGGCAGGGTGAAGACGATTCCAGTCCCAGGGTTGTCGATGTCACCGAGAATTGTCTTCAGCATGTGGATGGCCGGCTCCTCCTTTTCCCCCTTGATGACGGACAGGACGATTTTGTTACTCGGCTTCGCGCCGGAGAAGATAAAGCGCAGACCGGCAAAAATAGGTACTTCTTCGGAGAGGATGTGTCCCATTCCGACACTGTCAATGATGGTGGCCCCGGTGATGCCGATTTCCAGAAATCCCTCCAGGACTTCTTCCAGTTTTTCCACCTTGTTCAGGATTAAAACAAGAAGCTTCATTCAATATGTCCCTCTTCCTTCTCAAGGATGGCCAAAATCTCAGCGGCCGAACGTCCGGTCTTCAGCTTTTCGACAACATCGGTTTCTTTGACCATCCGGCAGACATGAGCCAAAATTTTCAACTGGCTGCCCGGATTGTTCTTGCTTCCCAGCAGGAGAAGAACAACGTAGGTCGGCAGATGGTCGGCCGCTTCAAAGTCGATCCCCTCTTTGATCACGGAGAGTGCGAGAAGGGGCTCCTTTACCTCATCCACGATGGCATGGGGGATGGCGATCCCCTTCTCCAGCCCCGTGCTTCCCAGGCCTTCTCTTTTCAGCAGGGCTTCAAGAATGTGCTTGTCTCTGTCTATCACCCCGCGCGCTTTCAGGGCCTCCACCAATTTTCCGATGAGCTCCCTTTTATCTCCCGCCTCCATGTCGAAAAAAATATGTTCTTTTTTCAGTAGATTCCCAATTTTCATATCGACCTCGATTTAATGTCCGGGCATCACATGATTCATATATCCCCTCGACCCTGGATAGGAAAACACAGGTCATAGGGCAGCGTCAAGCCATTTTTTAGGCGATTCCAGGCATTCCTCAGTCAAAAAGCTGAATGCAGCACCTGGATTTTTGTGTTATTTTTTCAGTCCAGCCGAGAAACGGAGGCGGCCCTGCGGTCAGTCCTAAGGACCCGGTCGGCCTGCTCAATGACCGATTCGGGAAAGGTCAGCCCCTGCCTGGCGGCGGCGGCCAGATTGAGGTGAAGCCGGACTTCGGACATGTACTCAATGGGAATGGCGCCGGGAGACTCTCCGGCTTTGACCCGAAGGGCGATCTGTCCCGCCTGATATCCCATGTCAAAGAAATCCCATCCGAGAGCGGCGGCCGCGCCCTCCTCCGTTGACAACAAAAAACCCCCGAACAGAGGGATACCGTTTTCATCCGCGACCCGGCTCAGGGCTTCAAAGGAGGCATTGGTGGTGTTGTCGGATATCTGATAGATCACATCGATATCGCGGTTGACGAGTTCCTGGGCGGCGATGAGCACCTCGCTGGTTTTTCGAACGGGAACGGCGATGATGGTGAGTCCGTTCCTGCGGGCCGCATCCCTGGCCAGGTTGAGATAATACTCGGAATTGAGCTCGGACGGAGTCCAGAGAGTTCCCAACGTTTGGATGTCGGGCAGAAGCCGGCGGATGAAGTCCAGACTTTCCCCGATGGGCCCCTGCGACGACACTCCCGTAACGGTAGGCAAATGGTCGGTTGCCGATCGTCCGGCGCCCGCCAGATAGGGATTGGCGATGGACGAAAAGACAATGGGGATCGTTTGGGTGGCATGAAGGGCGGCCTGCAGGCTGGGAGTGGAGAGGGGGACGATCATGTCCACTTTCTCCATCACGAATTCCCGGGCGATTTTTTGCATGACCTGAATATCCCCGTTTGCATTCCGAAAGAGAAGGGAGATGTTTTCTCCGTCGCGAAATCCCCTGTCTTCCAGAGCCTTGACAAAACCCTCCCGGACGGCATTGAGAGTCGGTGCGTCGTTGACCTGGCAGACACCGATGGTGTAGAGATCCTCACTCGCCCGGCGGCATCCGACGGCGGCAAGGCCGATCAGCAGCAGCACCCAAGTCTTTTTCATGGTCACTTCCGAGTCCCATCATAATTGAATTCGGCGGGGTGTTCAAGAGGGGAACATGGACTTTGAAGGGGCTTTTCTTTACAATAAGGCCTCGATGAAAAAATATTATTTCGGCACGGCCGGGTGGAGCTATGCAGACTGGGAGGGCATCGTCTATCCACCGAAAAAGGAAAGAGGATTTCACGCCCTGCTGTACCTCGCCCGCTATATCGACGCCATTGAAATCAACAGCACCTTTTACAGGACACCCCCCGTCCATTTTGCGCTGTCCTGGCTCAAAAAAGTCGAAAGTTATCCCGAATTTGTGTTCACCGTCAAGCTGCTGCAGCTCTTCACCCATGAGAGAACATCATGGTCACAGCGAGATATCGACACCTTTCAAACCGGCATCGCACCGCTCAGGGACAGGGACCGGCTTGCCGCCGTGCTGATTCAATTTCCCTGGTCGTTCACGGGGACAACCGCCCATTTCGATTACCTGGACAGGTTGTTCAGAGCCTTTTCGGACTTTCCTCTGGCTCTCGAAGTCAGGCATTCCACCTGGCAGACGCCTGAGTTCTACGCCCTGCTGCGGGAACATGGGGTGGCAGTCTGCAACATCGATCAGCCCCTCTTCAACGATTCCATCGCGCCGGGCGCCGAAAGCACGAATCCCGGCACGGCCTATGTGAGGCTGCACGGGCGGAACTATCAGAACTGGTTCAAAAAAGATGCCGGCCGTGACGCCCGTTATGACTATCTCTATTCCGGCGATGAGCTCCGGGAATGGGTGGACCGGATCAAGGAACTGGGAGGAAAGAGCGAAAAGGTCTTTGTCATCACCAACAATCACTACCGGGGCCAGGCGCTGGTCAACGCCCTTCAGCTCAAGAACATAATCAGTGGAGAGAAGGTGGACCTGCCCCTTTCACTCCTTCAGAAATACCCCATGCTGCAGGAGATTATCGCCGACATCAAAAAGGGACAGCGGACCCTGTTCGATGACAAAACGGACGCCTGAAATGCTCTGGTGGGAAAACTCGTTCACACGCATTGCCGACAACCGCCTCTTTCTCGGAAAAGAGCCTGCGGAGGACATCGCCGCGGCCTGCGGTACACCCCTCTATGTCTACAGCCTCGCCCGCGTCAGGGAAAATCTGGAGCAGCTCCGCCATTCCGTTTCGGCCGCCCGCAGCGTGGATTTCAGAATTCTGTACGCCATGAAGGCCAACCCCCATCCGGATATTCTGCAGCTTCTTCAAAAAGACGGGACCGGAATCGACGCCGTCTCCCCGAACGAAGCGGAAGCGGCACTCGCCGCCGGTTTCAGCCGGGAATCCATCTTCTACACGGGAACCAGCGTCAGCCGGGATGATCTGCACCGGATTTTCCGGATCGGAGGAATGACCATCACAATCGACGCCGAAGAGCAGTTGGAGATCATGCAGGAGGTGAAACGGGACTTCGCTCCCGATATCATCCTTCCTGTTTCCATCCGCTGGAATCCCGGGATCGGGCGCGGTTTCAGCCCCAAGACCGTCACGGCCGGCGTTCGCAGCACGGACGGCGTTCCCATTAAATTCGGCGTCGAAGAAACGCGGGTCATCCCGGTGATGGAACAGGCAAAAAAAATGGGATTCCGGCCCGTCGGATTCCACCAGCATCTGGGGTCCGGCTGGGAACGAAGCGACTTCCCCGATGTCTGCGACGCGGTGGAAAAGATGATCTCCATGGCGGCCAAAATTCACGGCCGGTCCATCCCGCTTCAATTCCTTGACTTCGGCGGAGGATTCGGCCCCCGCTATGCGGAAGACCAGGACATCTTTCCCGTCGACGAGTACATCCGCTTCATCGATAAAAAGATGGGGAATCAACGAGGACTTCCGTCTGTCGTCTATCTGGAACCGGGTAAATACCTGGTGGCAGACGCCGGCATTCTGCTTATGCATGTGGAATACGTCAAATCCGGCTGCGGCAGCCGGTTTGTCTGCGTCAACGGCGGAACGTTTAACACCATACCGCGGCTGGCCATCTACACGAAAGCGAAACACCAGGCCGTCAACGTCTCCCGTGTTCAAGCGGAAAAGCAAGGGCCCTTCACCATCGCCGGTAATCTCTGTGAATCGGGGGACGTGTTCGGCTGTGACGTGATGCTTCCGGAGCCCCGGAGAGGAGACATTCTCGCCGTCCTGTGTGCCGGCGCCTACTGCCGTTCCATGGCATCTCACTTCAATTCCCGTGATATCCCGAAGGAAATATTCATCGAGAACAGGAATGAAATATGAATCCAGAGTTCAAATCATTTAAGGACATGACGGACGCGGATTATGCGGACATCGGCCTTCGGTCCGGCCTGGAGATCCATCAGCAGGTGCTGACCGAAAAAAAGTTGTTCTGCCGCTGCCCGGCCGGATGCTATTCCGAAGTCTACGACGCCGAGATTCTGCGGCACATGCGCCCCACCCTCTCCGAACTTGGAGAGTATGACGGCACAGCCCTCATGGAGTTCAAGACCAGGAAGGACATCATCTACCGCATCAATCACGAAACCGTCTGCACCTATGAAATGGATGACACGCCGCCTTTTGAGATCAACCAGAAGGCGCTGGACATCGCCCTGGAAATCGCCATGCTCCTCAACTACAAGCTGGTCAGTGAAATTCACGTCGCCCGCAAACAGTATCTGGACGGCAGCATCCCCACCGGGTTCCAGCGCACGACCATTGTCGGGATCGACGGATGGATCCCTTACAGGGACAGAAGGATCGGTTTGATTCAACTGGGACTGGAAGAGGATGCCTGCCGGGAGATTTCCGACATCGGGCACACCCGGATCTATCGGACCGACCGGCTGGGCATGCCGCTTATCGAGACCGTGACGGAGCCTGAAATGCGGACGCCGCAGGAAGTGGCCGATGTGGCGGAAATCCTTCGCCGCCTGGTGCGGAGTACGGGAAAGGTCCGGACGGGGATCGGGGCGGCCCGGCAGGACGTCAATGTCAGCATCAAAGGCGGGACACGTGTTGAAATCAAAGGGGTTTCCCGCATCCCCCTCATCCCCCTTCTCATTTACAACGAAGCCAAACGCCAGCACTCCCTCCTCCGCATCAGGGACGAACTCAAAAGGCGAAAAATCACGAAGGAAACGTTGGAGACAAAGGATGCCGATGTGACAGGCATTCTGACCCAAACGGCCTGGGAACCCCTGCGGCAGGCGCTCTCACGCGGCGAACGGATCCGATGTGTGAATCTGAAGGGATTCGCCGGTATTTTGCGGCACCCTCTGCAGACGGGAAAAGTCTTTTCCAAGGAGATCTCGGACAGGGTCCGGGTGATCGCCTGCATCACCCGGCTGCCCAACATCCTCACTTCGGAAGGCACGGAGGAAACCATCGACAGTTTCATCTGGCAAAAGATCAGAAAAACCGTCTCGGCAGGAGATCTTGATGCCCAGATCCTTGTCTGGGGAGAAGAGAGGGATGTTCAAACCGCCGTCAGGGAGATCATCATTCGAGCGGGCGAAGCGGCCGATGGCATTCCCAACGAAACAAGGCAGGCGCTGGAGGACGGAACCAACGGTTTCGAGAGGATTCTTCCGGGGCCGGACCGGATGTATCCCGACACCGACCTGCCTCCGCTGGAAATCCCCGTATCCAGAATCGAGGAGCTTCAAAAAAACATCCCCGCGCCGGTGTGGGAACGGGTCCCCCGGTACCGAGGGATGGGGATCCCCGAACATCTGCTCGTTCCGCTGGCCTCGTCTCTTCAGGCAGCCCTTTTTGAAGAGCTGAGCGAAATCGAAGGCTTGTCTCCGGTCCGGATCGCCGTTTTTCTGCTGGAAAAGAGGAAAGCATGGTCCCGTCTTCACCTGAACATCAACCGGCTTGACCCAGAGGCGTGGCGTATCTTCTTTAAATCGGCTGCCAAACAGCCCGCTCTTCTTGAAAAAGGGGACGACTTGTTTAAAACCTGGCTCGATGAATCCGGCCTCGAGCTGGCCGATGAACTTAAAAAATACATCCCTCCCGCGCTGGATATGGAAGCCGTGGAGGACAGAATAGGCGGACTGCTGAAAAGCGAAGAAGGCATGTTTCCCGACCTCCAGGTCAAACACCGTTATCTGATGGGGAAACTCATGCCCGGCTGCCGCGGCCATGTGCCGGCCGAGGAGATCGGACAACTGCTGCGGCGGCGGCTCGAAGAGAAGGACATCAGCCATGAGTGATGACTACAAAGGATACCGCGATCCGGCTCTGGGCGTGCTCAAGGATTACAGCGTTAAAGTCTGGTCCGATGTGGAGATGGACACCTCGAGGGGCGGGTTCAAGGGGATTATCCTGCCCCGAAGCGAAACAGCCGACGCGCGGCACATCGTCCTCAAGCTGAGAAACGGGTACAATGTCGGCATCGCGGTGGACACCATCGCCGGCATCAAGGAAACAGGCCGCCGGGAAGCCCACTATAAAATTCCCGAAAAGGAATTCCCGTACGACCCCCAAAAGCCCAATGTCCGTCTCCTGGGCACAGGCGGAACCATCGCAAGCCGGTTGGATTATCGGACGGGAGCGGTGATACCGGCCTTTTCCCCGGGCGAGCTGTACGGTTCCGTTCCTGAACTGGCCGACATCTGCAATCTGACGACCAAAAAACTCTACGGCGTCTTCAGTGAAAACATGGGTCCGGAGCAGTGGATCTGCACGGCGGAGGAAATCGGAAGAGAAATCGAAAAGGGAACGGACGGCATCGTCATCGGTCACGGGACGGACACCATGCACCACACGTCCGCCATTCTGTCCTTTATGATACAGAATTCCCCCGTGCCCATCGTGATGGTGGGTTCTCAGCGCTCTTCCGACCGGCCCTCCTCGGACGCCGCCCTCAACCTCATTCACGCCGTCAAGACAGCCGCCGAGTCGGACATCGCCGAGGTCATGGTGTGCATGTTCGGCCCGACGTCGGACCAGTACGCCCTTCTGCACCGGGGAACCCGGGTTCGCAAAATGCACTCCAGCTACCGCAGCACCTTCCGCACTATCGGTGACATTCCACTGGCCATGGTCGACCGGGACTCCATTAAACCGCTTCGCCAGGACTACAAAAAGAGACGGAATGATAAAGATTTCACCATCGACACCCGATTCGAGGAAAAGGTTTCCATCGTCTATTACTACCCCAACATGCGGCCTGATATCATCGAGTCGCTGATCGACAACGGCTACCGGGGGATCGTGATCGCCGGGACAGGACTGGGACATGTCAACAAGCCTCTCTACCCCGTTCTGGACAAGTGCCGTCAAAACAACATCGCCGTCTACATGACCGTCCAGACTCTCTGGGGCTACGTCCAGATGTACGTCTACGAAACCGGGCGCGAAATCATGGGGCTGGGGGTGATTCCCGCCTACAACATGCTGCCCGAGGTGGCCTATGTCAAACTGGGTTGGGCCCTGGGCAAAACAGATGACCTGGAAGAGGTAAAAAAGATCATGCTGAACCCGATAAACGGCGAGATCACAGAGCGCGAGCCCTACAACGGCTATCTCATCTACCAGGGCGGCGTCCCCGAGGTCGAAACCTTCCTCCGCACCATCAAACGTTAGAGGAGGTCGGAGGCCAGTTCGGCCAGGTAAGAGCGTTCTCCCTTGAGCAGGGTGATGTGAGCGTAGAGGGACTGGCCCTTCATGCGGTCAATGAGAAAGGTCAATCCGTTGGAGAGGGCATCCAGATACGGGGTGTCAATCTGATAGGGATCTCCGGTGAAGACGACCTTTGTACCGGCTCCCGCCCGGGTGATGATGGTCTTCACTTCGTGCGGAGTCAAGTTTTGGGCCTCATCCACAATGAAGAAGATCCTCTCCAGATGGCGGCCCCGGATGTATGCCAGAGGGGAGATGGAGAGCTTCTCGTTTTCAAGAAGATCGGCGATCCGTTTGAAGGATCTGTCGTTCTCATCGAACTGGTGCTTGATGACATTCAGGTTGTCGTAGAGGGGCTGCATGTATGGGTCCAGCTTGGCCTCGAGATCCCCCGGAAGATAACCCAGATCCCGGTTGGAGAGGGGCACGATGGGGCGGGCCAGGAAGACCTGCTGGAATTCTCGTCGCACTTCAAGAGCCGCGGCCAGCGCCACAAGTGTTTTTCCCGTCCCGGCCTTTCCTGAAAGGGTCACCAGCTGCACCCGGGGATTTAGGAGAGCATGCAGGGCGAATGTCTGCTCGGCATTGCGGGGCTGAATGCCGTAAGCTCGTCCTTTTTCCACACGATGGATGTGATGTGTCTCAGGATTGAAAAAAGCCAGAACGGATTTCTGCTCATTTTTAAGAATCAGATATTCATTCGGCAGAAGATCCGCTAGGCCCGCCTCTTCAGGCGTGAACGTGCCGGTCGGCTCGTAGAGACGGTCGATCAGCCCGGGATTAAAATCCTGCACCACCCGTTTGCCGCTGTAGAGGTTTTTGATGTCCAGAACACGATCGGTGGAATAATCCTGCGCTGTTATACCGAGTGATTTGGCCTTCATCCGCAGATTGACGTCCTTGGAGACAAAAATCACGGTCCTTTCCTTCAGGGCTTTTGTCAGGTGAAGGGCGACGCTGAGGATGCGGTGATCCGGCTTTTTCTCCCAGAATATCTGCTCCACTTCGGGCTCCTGCTGGTGGTTGGTGAGAATCTGAATCTTCCCCTTTCCCTTTCCCAGCGAAACTCCCCCGTTGACCAGCTTGTCACCGGAAAGTCCGTCGAGAATTCGAATGAATTCCCGGGCATTGAAATGGATCTGATCCTTGCCGTGCTTGAAGCCGTCAATCTCCTCAAGGACGGTGATGGGAATGACGATGTCGTTGTTTTCAAAACTGTTGATGCAGTTGTAATCGTGGAGGATCACATTTGTATCGAGGACGAATAGTTTCTTCTGTGTTTTCGGCACGGGACTCCTTTATGGGCATCGGATTTGAGGCCCTGTATCCAGGCAGGGGATCTCTTCACTCCGCCTCACTTTCTTTCACGCTGAGCGCTTTTAGGTAAGAGTAAATGGCGTCCTGGGATCTCACCCTTTTTCCAATCAGGTGGGTCCTCGGCGGTTGAACAAGGCCATCGCACCGGATACGGGCTTTGACATTGTCCGCCCATTGGATATCAAAAAACTGACGGACTTCCTCCTTGATCTTCGGATCGTAGACGGGAACCGTCACTTCCACCCGCCTGTCCAGATTCCGTCTCATCAGGTCGGCGGATGTCAGATAAACAAGCTCATCTCCGCCATTACCGAATATGAAAAACCGGCTGTGCTCGAGAAACCGGTCGACAATGCTTATGGCCTCGATGTTGTCGCTGAGTCCCGGCACGCCGGGTATCAGAGAGAACATGCTCCGGATGATGAGCCTGACCTCCACCCCGGCCCGACCGGCTTTATAGAGGTGATCGATCATGTCCTCATCGTCGAGATTATTGAACTTGAGATGGATAGAGGCCTTCTTTCCATCCTGCGCCAGCTTTATTTCTCTCCCTATCAGTTTAATCAGCTTTTTTCTCGTCTGAAAAGGAGAAACGATCAGATGATTAAAATTCAGAACCTTGTAGTTGTTGTCAAAAAATTCGAAGACCTTCCAGACCTCTTTGGTGATTCGCCGGTCGGCTGTAAACAGACTGTGATCGCTGTACATCCCGGTCGTATCCTCATTAAAATTTCCCGTGCCGACGATGGCGAAGTGCTGATCTTTATCCTTCAGTCGGCGTGTCACCAGGCAGAGTTTGGCGTGAACCTTGAGCCCCTGAACACCGCAGATCACTCTGACGCCTTCCTCCTGAAGGCGATTCGACCAGAAGATGTTCGCAGCTTCGTCAAAGCGGGCCTGGAGTTCCATGACAACGGTCACTTTTTTTCCGTTTCGGACGGCATTGATGAGTGCGTTCACCACGGCCGAATGACGGGCCACTCTGTAAAGCGTGATTTTGATGCTCCGAACCTTGGGATCGATGGACGCCTCTCTCAAAAAATCAAGGACGGGAAAAAAGGACTGGTAGGGGTAGTGCAGAAGAATGTCCCGTTTTGTCATCTGTTTGAACAGATTGACCGCCGGCTCGATGTCCCTGTGAGGGAGGAAGGGAAGCGGATGGTATCGAAAGCGTTTGATCCCCAGATCGGGAAATTTAATAAAATCCTTGAAATTGTGATATTTGGCACCGGGGATGAGTGCATCGTTATTATCGATCCCCAGTTCCGGAAGTAGGCCTTTCAACACATTTTCGGGCATTTGGCTGTCGAAAATAAAACGAACGAGCTGCCCCTCCTTCCGCTGCTTGAGGCTGTTTCCGACCTTCTTAACGTAGCTTTCAGAAAAATCCTCATCGATGTCCAGTTCCGCATCCCGTGTCAGTTTGATGGTGTAGGCATCAAGGACCCCGTATCCGAAGACGGAAAAAATGTGCTTCAGCCCGAACCGGATGACGTCGTCCAGAAGAATGATATATCGTTCGAGTTTTCTCCGGGCGGGATCGCCGGCGGCCCGCACGGAGGGCAATAGGATGAAGCGTGACAGAACATCGGTCGGCACTTCAATCAGAGCCCTGGATATTTTCTGCGACTCCGGTTTTTTCTTCATGCAGACCAGAAGGTAGATGGACTGGTCCTTCAAGTCGGGAAATTTTTTGACCTGATCGAGGATGACAGGGAGCAGATGGGGGCGAACCGCGCGCAGAAAATAGGCGTCAACAAATTTCGCCTGGGACGAAGAGAGCTGCTGTTCGTCGATGATAAAAATATTCTCTTTCGCCAGTTCTTCTCGAATCCGCGCATACACCTGATCAAATCTCAGGTTTAGTTTGAGAGTGATGGTCTGGATCGTTTTCAGGACCTCCGCCGGATCATGTCCGATGAGCTTCCTGGCGCCCTTGCCCAGCTGAACGAGCCGGTCCAGTGTGGCCACCCGCACCCGAAAAAACTCATCCAGATTCGATGAAAAAATCCCCAAAAACTTGATGCGCTCAATCAGGGGAACAGAGGGATCGTCCGCTTCATCCAGAACCCTGTTGTTGAAGGACAGCCAGCTTATTTCCCGGTTCTCATATTTTTTCATAACCTGATCTTGTTGTTCTTTCGCCGCCTCACTCATCACCTTGTCATGATGATAATTATATTTGACGGGACTTCAAAGTCAAATTCGTTTCTTTGCTTGTTCTTCCCCGAAGAATGCATCATAATGGAGTAATTCCCATGAAAGATTCGAGCCGTTCCACTCTCAGAAAGCCCGATTGGTATTATAATCAGACCGGCGTTATTCCCTACCGCATGAATGAAAATCGTCCGGAGTTTCTCCTTATCACGACACGCACCCGGAAACACTGGATTTTTCCAAAGGGCATTGTCGAACCCGGACAGACCTTTAAAGAAACGGCCAGGCGGGAAGCGTTCGAGGAAGCGGGCGTGAGCGGACGCATTCACCCGAAACCTCTCGGAACCTACTGCTTCCCAAAATGGAAAGGTGTCTGCCGGGTCACCGTTTTTGGAATGGAAGTGGAGAAGACCGAGGAAGACTGGCCGGAAAAAAACATCAGGGTCCGCCGTTGGTTTTCACCGGAAGAGGCGGCGGACGGGATCCATCATCCCGATCTGGCTTCCTTGTGCCGCACGCTTACCGATAGAGTTCTCCCTTCGCCACAAGGATGACCTTTCCTCCCACATGGATGTCGATGGCGACTCCCTTTTTTTTGGCCTTGAGGGTCAGAATGGACGGCCGCCCGATTTCATACCCCTGCTCGACACGGAGGCTGATCTTGTCCTGTCCAAAAAACCGATTGGCGACCAGATAGGCGGCCAGGCAACCGTTTCCGCTGCCCGTGGCAGGGTCTTCCGGAATACCGTAGTAATCGACAAACACCCGTGCGTTGATGTCGTTCTCTTCATCGTACGTTTCCGGGCTAAAAACGAGGATGGCCTTGGCTTCCGTTTTTTCGATCAGGGGAAAAAACAGGTCCTTATTGACAACCGCCCGCTTGACGGCATCCAGGGACATGAGAGGAGTGATGATGAAGGGCAGGCCTGTCGACACGCCCTGAATAGGAAATCCGGGATCGATGTCGATGGGAGAGAGATTGAGGGCCCTGGCGATCTGGTCTTTGTTGTAGGTTTCGTGAAAGGTCGGCTGATTCTGTTTCATCTCCAGCCGTTCCACCTCTTTGTCCTTATAAAAAAAGGAAACGGGGATTTGACCCACCTTGAGATTGAGCAGGATCCGTTCCTCCCGTCCGCTGTCGATCTCCCGGTTGATGACAAAGGCCGTCCCCAGGGTGGGATGGCCGGCGAAGGGGATCTCGTGCTGGGGGGTGAAGATGCGCACATCATATCCGCCTTCGTTTTTCCGGTCGGAGAGAATAAAGGTGGTCTCCGAATAATTCATCTCTCTGGCGATCAGCTGCATCTCTTCCGAAGACAGGTCTTCGGCGGCTCTGAAAACAGCCAGCTGGTTTCCGAAATACTTCTGCTCGGCGAACACATCCAACTGGTAGAACGTTATTTTCTTCATCCTC
>JAHIPL010000135.1 GCA_018894615.1 Acidobacteriota bacterium
AGCGCAAACAAAACGACCAATACAACAACGTAACTTTTTTTCATTTTTTATTCCTTCCTTTCATTATCGAATAGCATCGATTTTTTTCAAAATATTCATCGACTATAAGTCCTCTAATGAACGACTCATCCGCCCATTGAAGGTGATTCTTCCGGAGCCGGCGGTTTCCCTTAATAAACGGAACCCTCATGGCACTCAATGCAGAGCACTTCCTGCCAGGCGCCGTCGATATCCACAGGATGCCGGAAAACGAGAGGATTCATGACGGAAGTGGTTTCCATTCCGTCATACGGTCCCTGAGCGGTGATCACATGACAGGAGTTGCAGTCCCTTCCGATCCTCCGCCCCTCATCCGAGATGTGGGTGTTGTTGTGGCAGCGGGCGCATCCCTTGAACTGCATGTGACCGACCTGGTTGTTGTGCGTATCCCAGCGGACCTTCATTTCCGGAAAAAAGAAACGATTGAATTCCCGGACAAGGAGATCCGCGGCCTGCTCCACCAGCACCGCATTGGCGGCATAGAATTCGGGGTGGTCCTCAACGTAAAATTCCACCAGCCCTTCACGGATGGTTTTTTTCGCCGCGGTGGAGGATTCGTACTCGGCCGTCAGAAGTTCCATGGCTTTCAGCTTGAATTCCGGCAGGTCGGTGGACACTTCCCCGGAGGTAAACGCATCGTTGATGATCCGGTTGGGGGATTTGTAGTCATGGGAGGGACGATTGTGGCAGTCGATGCAGTCCATAACCCGGATGTTCTCTTCGGTGACAAGACGTTCATCAAAATCGATGTCTTCATCCCGGTAAACATGGGATTCACCCGTCTGTATATTGGTGTACCGCACCCAGGGGATCTCGTTTTTTTTGTCTTCACCGGAGATGTACTCTATGCGAACATCGGAATTGATGTGCCAGTGGATGCCCTTCTCCTGTCCTCTGGACGAGTGCTCAGCCCCCAGGCGCATGACGAGCTGCAGATCCCAGCGGGTGTTGGTTTCGTCCCCGAGGTAGTAGGATTCGAACCGCATCTTGTGATTGTAGAATTTCTGCGGCCAGTGGCAGTGCTCACATGTCTCCCGGGCCGGGCGGAGATTGTGGATGGGTGTCGGAATGGGAGTGGGGTATGTTTTTGTCAGCGCGGCATAGACCTGATACAGACCCGACAGCTTGGACCGGACAAACCAGTCGGCGCCGGCACCTACATGACACTCCACACAGGAGATCCGGGCGTGGGACGAGTGCTGATAGGCGACGTGCTCAGGCTCCATGATCTTATGGCAGAGCTGACCGCAGAACTGAACGGATTCGGTGTAGTGAAAAGCCTCGAAGCTGGCCAGGGAGGAGATCAGGACAAACAGCGCCGCGGCTGCCGTGAACAGCAGGAGCCGCCGGCGCTGGCGGGGGGTTTCCAGATTCAAAATCTTGACACCGGGGGGGGGCGGCTCTATTCCCTTCTTCGTTCGACGCCTCTGCACCCAGAGTCCGATCAGCAAGAGGGCCATCCCTGAAGCCATGGTGGCAGGGCCGATGATGTAGGTCAGCAGCCCCATATACAGCCCGCCGCGCCCCAGAACATTGGCGACGATGAACAGGAACAGGCTGATTGTGAAACTGGTTGTGAAAATGAGAAAACCCGCAAGGGACAGCCAGTGTTTGAATACGGTTTTAAGTCCTTTCATTCTTCACCTCCTCAGAATCAGGCATAGCTGTGCAGGCCGGACAGGAGGTAGTTGACCCCAAAATAGGTGAACAGAGCCGCCAGGAATCCGATGATGGCTATAACCGCCGACCTTTTCCCCTTCCATCCCATGACCAGCCGTGTGTGTAGATAAAGGGCGAAAACGAACCAGGTGATAAGGCTCCAGACTTCCTTGGGATCCCAACTCCAGTAGCTGCCCCAGGCCCTGTAGGCCCAGATCATGCCGAACACCAGGCCTCCCAGCGTGAACAGCGGAAAACCGATGGCCACGCAGCGGTAGGAAATCGAGTCCAGCCGATCCGCGGAGATGGATGTGGAGGACGCCGCCCCCTTTTTTTCCTTGGTCGAAGCAAAAAGGTACATGATGCTGGTGACGAAGGCCACGGCAAAAAAGGCTTCACCCAGCATGGTGACGGACACATGCAGCCACAGCCAGTAGCTCTGCAGTGCCGGCACAAGAGGAGTCGCCTCCTTGGGCATGAGCGGCGATGAGGCCAGGGCCATAAGCGCTATGACGATGAGCAAAACATAGGGCCCGGGTTTGTGAATCTTGAACTTGCCGTCGATGATCACCCAGGCCAGCACTCCCGACCAGGCGAGAAAGGACAGAGACTCGTACATGTTGGTGAAGGGGGCATGGCCGCTTTCAAATGTCCGCAGGAGCAGGGCCGCGGTGTGAATAATGAGGCCGCCGATGACGATCCCGTATCCGATTCTTCCCAACTTATCCTTTCTTGTGAAAAGAGAGGCGAAATAGGTCAGCGCCGCGGCGATATAGAGGATGAATGTGACCAGAAAAAGGGTTCCTTCCGTCATGGTTGTCTCCTTATCGATTCGACCAGGCGGTCGAATTCCTTTTTAAACGTGTCTTTATTTTTTGAAGCGATTCCGCCGACCGTCAGCAGGACCCGGTCTTTTTCCTCGTTGAGGATAAACCTGACCTCACGGGGAGGCCAGTAGAAGGCGACACACAGGCCCAGCATGAGGAGGGCGCATCCAAACCAGATCCAGTTGACGCCGGGATCATGGGCCATCTGGATTCCTGAGTACTGCCCGGCCTCATAGCGGCTGAAGGAAAAATTGAGATCCCCTTCATCTCTGGAGTGCATGCGGGCGAAATCGGGGAACTTGGAGAACAGCCAGCCGTTGAACACCTCGTTCCCGCTGCGGAAGGCCTTGATATAAACGGCCGGATTGTTGGGCTGCAGGGAGCGGGTGGTCACTTCATTCTGGTCGTTGAGGATGAAATCGGGAACGAATTGGAGGGCATGAACTTCCAGGTCCCCGTTATCGAACACGGCCTTCTCACCGATTCGAAGCAGGATGGTCTCTTCCGCTTCGACGGGTAACGTTTTTTTCATGACCAGCTCGACGGATGGATGGTTCCAGTCCCAGCCGTAACTGCTCTGATAGAACACATACCCCTTGTAGGAAAGAGGGAAATTGACTTCGATGGTTTTCTTTAAAGCCTCTTCTCCATCATCGATCACGGTCAGATCGCTCTTCCAGTCGCTCACACTCCCGTTCTCGTAATATTCCGTCGTGAATTTATCGAGACGCAGGCTGAAATCCGCGGTCGGAACGGCCAGCACCTGTCCTTCGGAAATCTGCAGGGTTGTCCGGAATCCGGCAAAACCGCTGATGATCCCTCCGGCCAGAATCACGAGAAGACCGAGATGGACGAAGTCGGATCCAAAATGTCCGAGACTTTTCCTTGTTCCGCGGAGAAGGAGCCGGCCGTCGCCTTTCGAAGACCGGACCCGGAATCTCTCCCACTTGAGGGCCAGGGCGATCCGGCCCTCCAGCGTTTTCATCGAGCCGTCGAGCGAAAACCCGGCCGTGTTATTGAGCGACCGCAGGCTTTTTTCCGAGTAGTCGAAAGCGGGGCGAAACACCTTTTTGATTTTAAGCAAAAGACGGGTCAGCGTGCAGACGATGGTGTTCAGGGCGAACATGAAAAGAAGGGCCAGATACCACCAGGAGGAGTAAAGCTTGGTCACCTCCAGACGCATGAGAAGCCCCGACAGCTGGCCGTAGTTGGCCGCGTATTCGGCGGGGCTCCGATGCTGGGGAATAAGTGTCCCCAGGATGGAAGCGAGAGTGATGATGATCAGAAGAACGATGGCCAACTTGACCGAGCTGAAAAAACGGATAAAAGATTTCATTGGGTACTCCTACCGGATTCTTTTTTACACCAAAAACCCCTCCTGGAGCAAGTTCTTTTCAGGGTGATAAAGAGGAAAGGGGGGAGCGAGCGCTCCCCCCTTCTATTGATGCAGGTGATCTTAACGCCAGGTGTAGGCGCTGATGTCTCCTCCCATTATTTCGATGGAATCGACGAGAAGTTGGGCAATGTAGCGGGAGTTGTGTACGAAGCCGGCGGGGTCCTTTTTGCTGACCTGGAAGTTGTAGGCCGCTTTCAGCATGCGGGCGTTGAACTGGTAGGCGTTGGTACGGGTGTTTTCACCCGTGTCGATTTTTCCGTTTCCGTTTGTGTCGATGAACCAGTAGGG
>JAHIPL010000020.1 GCA_018894615.1 Acidobacteriota bacterium
AACGCATCTGCTTGGGGGCCCATTTAATTCCTTCAAATCCTGCCATGGTATTAGTCCTCCGGTTTATGAAGAGATGAACTGATAATTATAAGAAGACATCGGAACCTTCTATTCATAACATATTTATTTGCGTTCTGTCACTTCCTAACTGTTTGAGGTAAAATGATTTGCTGATGGACGCGCACGAGCCTTTTCATTTTGCCGACAGAGAGGAACTTCTCGGTGCCGCCGCCCGATTGAATGTGTTTCTCCCCTTTGAAGAAGACATTGCGGTCCTTTTTGACCCGGTCGAGATCGGGGGAAAGAGGTTGGTCAACCGTTTTGCCGTGCTTCCGATGGAGGGATTTGACGCCACCGCCGATGGATCTCCGGGTGAATTAACCATCCGCCGCTATCTGCGATACGCGGGAGGCGGCAGCGCCTTGATCTGGTTCGAAGCCACGAGCATCTTGCAAGAGGGCCGTTCCAATCCGCATCAACTCCTTCTGAATAAAAAGACAATTGATGGCTTCAAGCGCCTGGTCGAGACCACAAGAAGGGAAGCGTTGCGCGTTCTCGGCAGCGGGCAAAACTTATTCTTGGTCCTGCAGCTGACCCATTCCGGGCGCTACAGCAAGCCGGACGGAAGACCTCGCCCTCTTGCGGCTGTAACAAAACCTTCTCTGGATAATAACCTGCCGCCGGTACGGATCGTCAGTGACGATGAACTGGATCGAATGCTGGATGCTGTGGCTGTCGCGGCCTCGCTGGCCCGTCAGGCGGATTTTGACGCTGTTGATATCAAAGCCTGTCATGGGTATCTGGCGCATGATCTTTTATCCGCATTTGATCGGGCCGACAGCCGCTACGGCGGGGATTTTAGGGGGCGAGTGCGTTGGATTGAGGAAGCGGTGAAAAGAATTCGGGACAGAGAACCTCGACTGGGTGTGACCGCCCGCCTCAATGTGTTTGACGGTTTGAGACCGCCTGAGGGATGGGGGACGTCCGCCAAGGACGCTCTCCAACCGGATATGGCGGAACCGACGGCCTTGATCCGCAGGTTCATCGATCTGGGCTGCGGATTTATGAATATCACGGCCGGGATTCCGTATCTCAATCCTCATTTGGGGCGCCCCTTTGACAGGCCTGTTTCCGGGGCAGAAAAGCCACCGGAGCACCCTCTGGCCGGAGTGGCCCGGCTGATTGGATTGTGTGCGACCCTGCAGAACAGTTTTTCCGGGATTCCCTTCATCGGAACGGGATATTCCTGGCTGCGTCAATTTTTCCCTCAAGTCGCCGCGGGCGTGATTAATGCGGGGAAAGCGGCGTTGGTCGGGCTTGGCCGCAGCTCCTTCGCCTATCCCGAAGCGCCCCGCGATCTGATGGAGAAAGGAAAACTCGACTCAAAAAAAATGTGTACAAGCTGTTCCCGCTGCACCGAACTGATGCGGGCCGGAGGCCCCACCGGCTGTGCCGTCAGAGATGAATATTACAGGGGTCGGTCCGACCCCCATGGAGATGTATGAATGGACAATGTAGAAGTGGCAGGCAGGCTGATACCGGTGTTTTCCGTCAACACGTTGATCATTGGCAGCGGGGCTGCGGCGTTGAACGCGGCTGTTCAGCTGGCCGCCCTGGGGCAGAAGGACATCTGCATCGTGACCGACTGCTGGGGCGGGGGAACATCCAACAACGCCGGGTCGGATAAACAGACCTACTATAAACTCTCTCTTGCCGGAGATATCCCCGATTCGGCGCGGGCCATGGCAGAAGATCTGTATAAAGGGGGCTGCATGCACGGCGATATCGCCCTCTGCGAAGCCCAGAACTCGGCCCGTTCCTTCTATCACCTCGTCCAGCTCGGTGTCCCCTTTCCCCATGACCGATTCGGAGCGCATGTGGGATACAAAACCGACCATGATCCCCGACAGCGCGGCACATCGGCCGGACCGTTGACGTCCCATCTGATGTTTTCCCGTCTGGCCGAAAAAGTGAAGGAACTCGGGATTCCGGTCCTGGACGGTCATGAGATCATCTCCCTTCTTACGGAGGGAATCGGTGAGAATAAAAAAGTGGTCGGTGCCGTCGCCCTGGACAGGGACAACCTCGACGAGGAAAATCATGGGCTGGTTCTTCTGAATGCGGTCAATGTCATCCTCGGTACGGGAGGTCCGGCCGGTATCTACCACACATCGGTCTATCCGGAAAGCCAGCTTGGATCACATGGGTTGGCCTTTTCCGTCGGCGTCCGGGGGCAGAACTTAACGGAATCCCAGTTCGGCCTGGCCTCCATCAAATTCCGATGGAACCTTTCCGGAACCTATCAGCAGGTCATCCCCCGTTATGTTTCGACCGATCGAAACGGCGGAGATGAGCGGGAATTCCTGAATGACTATTTTCCCGATATGGGATGCCTGGCCTCGGCCATTTTTTTCAAGGGATATCAATGGCCTTTCGATCCCCGTAAAATCGCCGATTACGGCTCGTCGCTGATCGATGTCCTTGTGTACCAGGAGACCGTGATCAAAGGCCGTCGCGTGTTTCTGGATTATCTACGTAATCCCACCGGCGCCGGGAAACTTCAGGATTTTTCCTTTGATCTCCTGAACGTTGAAGCTTATTCCTACCTCGAAAAATCGGATGCCCTGTTCGGCACGCCCATCGAACGCTTGGCCCGGATGAATCAGCC